>JACXUO010000077.1 GCA_014763885.1 Campylobacterales bacterium | reverse complement strand
GATGGAAAACCTGTTGCCTTTGAGATGCCCTATCTTGATGGGCGCTTTGTTATAGGTTTTTTCCAGTATCTCTACACGTTCTGTCGTGAGGTTCTTCTCCAGCGCTTTTTCATACTTTTTGGGCAGAGAGATATACTGTATCGTGGTGGCATTTTTATCTTTGAGTCCGGCATAACCGATCTCACGCTCTTCCAGGCCCGTAGCCTGAGAGATCACATGGATGAGTTTCCAGGTACTCATGTCGGTCTTCTTGATCTTGAGGATCAGGAAGTTGCCTGAACCGCTGAAGTGATAAAGCGGTATCTCCTCGACAAAGAACCGCTCGACTGTCTGTTTAAAGTCGAAATGGATAGGTTGGTGGATATAAGCGTATGTTTTCTGCATATCAAATTATATCCAACAATCATGGGGTAATAGGTGTCTAAAATCGATACTTTTCAAATTTATAATGATACTACTGTGCAAGGTGAGAAGAGAGGATGCTCTAAAGCGTTTTTTATGATAATTCCTAAAAATATAGAGACTAATGTATAATGTGACAGATAAACAATAAGGAGTAAGCGTGTTGCCTCGTTTTACGCTCTTGGTCTCCAGGGTTGTGGTGATGATCCTGCTTGTCCAGTTTCTTGCCGGTTGTGCCACAAAATCCCGTCAGTTTTCTGCACCTGAGGGGAGAGACTATACCAGAGCGGTCATCAGCGGCTATACCCATATCCGTTACTGGGGAGACCAGCGGGCTTCGTATGCGGATACGACGATCCATCGTCTGAAAGAAAACAGGCTGCTCCGCAAAAGGGTGGATATCCTGGCGCTTTCAGGCGGGGCGGAAGACGGTGCGTATGGAGCGGGTTTTGTAAAAGGGTGGAGCGAGCGGGGAAACAGGCCTGAGTTTACGATGGTGACGGGGATCTCTACCGGTGCGCTTATCGCCCCTTTCGCTTTTCTGGGGCCGGAATATGATGATGTACTCAAGCGTCTCTTTACCCAAAGTTCCCGGAAAAACATCTTTGTTTTGACTCCCTTTACTGCACTTTTCGGCGGTGCTTCTGTGACAGACACGGCACCGCTCAGACGTATCCTGAAAGAGCAGATCGATGATGCATTTGTTGCTGCATTGGCAAGAGAGGGAAGAAAAGGACGCATCCTTCAGATTGGGACGACCAATCTTGATGCACAGCGTCCCGTCATCTGGGAAATCACTGAAATTGCCAAGAGTGGACACCCTGATGCCAAGCGTCTGATCCAGCAGATCATGCTGGCTTCGGCTTCGATCCCCGGGGTCTTCCCTCCTGTATTGATCGATGTCATGATCGACGGGGAAAAACACCAGGAGCTCCATGTCGACGGAGGTGTGACACAGCAGATCTTTGTCTACCCCTATGACTTTGATGTGCGATGGTATGAAAGAACACTGGGTATCCGTCCCAAAAAGAATCTCTGGCTGATACGTAATACAAAAATCACCCCCGAATACAAAGCAGTTGATCTGTGGCTGAGTGATATTGCCGGGCGTTCCGTGAGCACACTGATCAAGTATCAGGGAAGGGACAATCTTAAAAATATCGTATCTGTTGCCAAACGCGACGGGTTTAGGGTGCATATCACCCATGTGCCGGCAAGTTTTGATCTGCCGCTTGAGGATATGTTTGATAAAAAATATATGAGAGCGCTCTATCAGGTAGGTTATGAAAAAGGGCGTTCCGAGTCAGCGTGGTACGCGGACTTTTAAGGGAGGTTCATGCTTCGGGAAGAGGAAAAAATGGTTATCCGCATTTCCCCGGAGCGCATTTCATCCCTCCGCATTTTCCCTCGAGTTTGCTTTTGATACTGCCGGACTGCATCTCATCCAGCATCTTCTGTGTTTCTACCGGATGTGCGATAAACTGGTAGGCTTTGTAGAGGGTGTAGACACCGTAAAGGATCACCAGAAGCGCGGCAAATTTCATCATGACGCCGCGCAGCGATCCTTTCTGCAAAAATTTGGTGAGGGTTGCCAGAAAAAAGAGCGCAGGGATCGTAGCCAGCCCGAAGGTGGCCATCACTATGGCGCCCCAAAGCGGCGAAGCGGTACTTGCTGCAAAGATCGCAAAGGAGTAGACAAGGCCGCAGGGGATGATCCCGTTGAGCATCCCGAGCATAAAGAAGCTTGAGTAGGTTTTTGAGGTGATCAGTTTTCTGAAGTTGTTTTGGTACCATCCGTTCTTGGAGATGGAGAACTCCGCGGAGTTGAGAAACTTGAAATTGCCCACGAGCGAAAGGCCTGCAAGTATCATCAGTACTCCAGTCAGCAAGAAGAGGACCCCTTTGGTTGTTGGGGTAAAGGCAATCGCCCGTCCGAGCAGTCCGAACATTGCACCGAGGATCGCATAGGTGGCAACACGTCCGAAGTTGTAGGCAAGGTGCTGGCTGGTCTGCTGCCACCATGCACTTTTGGGATCGATCTTGGTAGAGCTGTAAGCGACAACGATACCGCCGCACATTCCGATACAGTGTCCCACGCTTCCTAGAAATGCGGTGCTTAAGATAATGATAAGGTCTATATTTTCCATAACGAAACTATAGTATTATTTTGTTAAAATTGTATTAATTGACCTGAAGGAAGAACGTGTGTTCAAAAAACTGAAGAGAAACTTTATAAAGATGTTCCGTGAGCTTCTGGTCTATCATCACAGTTCACTGGAATACAGGGCAAAGGTCTTGACACTGATGGTCTCATCGAACGAGATGATCGATGCGTGCGAAGAGCAGGCCCTCAAGGAGATCGCGCATACGATCTATTTTGATGACGAGGAGAGGGCCGAACTGCTGATCGATACGGTCAAAGAGTATCATGATAAGATCATCACGGAGAACGGCCTGGATTTCGAACACCTGGTACAGGAGGTCGAAAAAGAGAGCAGGGCAGTCAGCCGCTATGTCGAAAAGATCAATTTTGAACTTCTTGAAAAATTGCATCGCTGTATGAAAGAAGAAGAGGATATTATATTTCAACAGAGAATTCTGGAATTTTTACAGATGCTTAAAGAAGAATATGGTAGAAAGACAGAGAGTTCGTAGGGAGCTCTTAGCGCAATGAAAAAAAGGGGGAGTCGATGGAGTGGTACCGTTTTATCATTCGTGGCAGGGTGCAGGGCGTATTCTATCGCAAGGCAGTCTCCCAGTCGATGATGAAAAAACAGTTCAAGGGGTATATAAAAAACCTGGGTGACGGTACAGTGGAGGTCGTAGCCGAGATCTATGATGATGAGTTCGATACCTTTATGGAGATACTCCGGGAAGGATCGCCGTTGAGCCATGTCGATACGATCGATTATGAAATTATCGATGATGTCGAGTTTCGTACCGACGGGTTTGAGATACGTTATTAGGAGATGATATGAGCAGCGGATGGACATGTCAGTATATGGGAACAAACGGAGAGGAGAAGGAGTGGTGTATCAAGCTTTCTCATAAGTGTGATCCAGGGTGCAAGGGATGCGTGATCTACAATCAGGTGACGTTTTCGGAGCCCAATATCTCCGAAGAACAACAGCGAAAGGTGAAAAATCGCAGCGATAATCCTTTAAAAAGGTAGAGCGTTTCAGAAAACATACAAAAAAAGGGAGGGGAATCAATGATAACAATGGACGAGTTTATCGCATACTGTAGAGCGTCGTTCGAGGCACTCGAAAAAGATTTCAGCAGGGATGCAGAGACTGAGGCACGATGCTGGTACAGTGAAGATATCGCAAAAGATGGCGAACTGATGAAGATCGTTGCCGAGAAACTGGCACAGTTGTGTGATTAGTACAATCACGGAAGATAAAACCTATTTTTCCGCATTATTGATTTTCATTTTCCGCGTTCTCCTTAAGTGCTTGATTCATCTGTTCAAAACCTTCCCTTGTATCTTTGTCGAGGCTTTCCCAGAGTAGGGGAAGAAGCAAACCACTAAAGTTTTCTTTTTGTATAAAGAGACATCCCGATTCAGTTGGTTCGATTTTGAAAATATGCTCGCCATCAAAGATGCCGGGAAATAGGAAATGACCGAGCCAGCTGAACTCTCTGTTCTCAACAACGCTTTTTACCACAGGTTTGAATACCATTGCTCTAGTACGGGGTGGAGAGATATCTATTTTGAGCTTTTCGCCAATTTTGATGTCTCCTTGGGCATTTCTTATGAATGGATTCCACTCAGGATATGTTTCAAAATCAGTCAAGATCGACCAGACTTTTTCCGGGGATGCCGATATCTGTATCTTGGTTTCCAAAACTCTCATCACGCTCTCCTACGGTAACAGCATCAATTACTCAGCTGTTTTCATCCCTTGAGCATACTTCCCGTCGCGGGCTTGACCGTTTAGCCTAGAGCGTTTCAGTAAGGTTTTTTGTGCAGCAGCTACATTGCTCTCCTCTCCTCTCCATGCTCCTAGCACCGGTGCCTGCAGCGCGCGTCCGTAGGAAAAACTGACTTCCTACGGATGCGGTCCCAGCATATTCATCGCGTTTAGGTTGGCAGTGGCATCTTCCGCACTCTGTCCGCCCGAAAGAAATACGAGTCCGGGAACGGCAGCGGGTACATAGCGCCTCATGCAGCGTATCGTAGCTTCGGCAACCTGCTCCGCGCTTGCCTGATGGTCGCATTTCAGTCCGGGGATCACCATATTGGGCTTGAGGAGCATCCCTTCAAAGAACACGCGGTGGGCATCAAGCTCGGTAAAGACTCTCTCAAGTACCCTGGATGTGACCGCTTCGCAGCGTTCAATGGTGTGGCTGCCGTCCATCAGGACTTCGGGTTCCACGATCGGCACGATATCGAGCTCCTGGCAGAGTGCGGCGTAGCGTGCGAGCGCATGGGCATTTGCTGCTATGCCGTACTCAGTCGGAATATCCTGTTTATCGATCTCGATCACCGCTCTCCACTTGGCAAACTTCGCCCCCAGCTCCTTGTACTCGACAAGCCGGTCGCGCAGGCCGTCAAGCCCCTCTGTGATCTTCTCTCCGGGGTAGAGTGCCAGCGCTTTTGCACGTTGGTCCACCTTGATCCCCGGCATGATCCCCCTGCTCAAGAGCAGTTCGGCAAATGGCGTTCCGTCCCGGGTGCTTTGGCGCAGTGTCTCATCATAGAGAATGACCCCTCCGATATAGTGTTCGATCCCTTCGGATGTAAAGAGGATCTCCCGGTACCTGCGGCGGCTCTCTTCTGTGGACTCGACATTGACCCTCTCGAAACGTTTTTTGATCGTGGGAGTACTTTCGTCTGCTGCCAGTACGCCTTTGGGTTTCGTGACGATGGCTTGGGCTATGGATCTGAGAGTTTCTTTGTTCATGTGCAACCCCTTTTTGTTTGGGGTCTGGTAAACTTTAAGAACCAAAAAGGTATCTTAAAGTATGAGCAGAAGGGCATTCAACAAGTATTACAATCGTTCGCATATTTCAGAGGGTA
>JACXUO010000014.1 GCA_014763885.1 Campylobacterales bacterium | reverse complement strand
CAACATCGCAATGATCGCGGCCCTCCTCCTCTACATGAAAGAGGACCCCTCCATCGTCGCCTATGCCCTGAGCATCGCCGTGGTGGCAGGCGGGATACTACAGGTAGCCGCACACCTCATCGCCATCAAACAGTTCAACCTTCAGCGCATCCTGATCGGCGGATGGAAATACCGCAAGCAAAAAAACGTAGAGGAAGAGAAAAAGCATTTCAACAAACTCTTCCTCCCTTCGATCTGGGGGAACTCCACGCCGCAGATCTCGGCATTTGTCGATACGATACTGGCGACCTTCCTCATCTCCGGCTCGGTCTCCTATCTCTTCTATGCCAACCGTGTCTTCCAGCTGCCGCTGGCGGTCATCGCTATCGCCACGGCAACAGCCCTCTTCCCGGCGATCTCCAAAGCGATCAAGAACCACCAGGAGGACAAAGCCTATGCCAACCTGGACAAAGCCTTCTGGCTTCTGGCATCTCTCCTCACTTTTTCCATGCTGGGAGGCATACTGCTGGCAGAACCGATCGTCTGGCTGCTCTTTGAGAGAGGGAAGTTCACCGAAGTTCAGACACTCGAAACCGTCGGCGTGCTTCAGATGTATATGATAGGACTGCTCCCCTTCGGGCTGGCAAAACTCTTCTCTCTATTCCTCTATGCGACGCACAGACATCTCAAAGCAGCAAAGATCTCGCTCTATTCGCTCATCACCTCCGTCACCGGCTCTTTGATACTGATGCACCCTATGGGAGCCTCGGGTCTGGCGCTGGCCGGAAGTATCGGGGGATGGGTGCTTTTCATCCTCACGGTCAGGGAAGTCGGGCCGGAGCGTTTCTATGCGATCCTGTGGACGAAAAAACTCCTCTACCTCCTGCTTACGACAGTCCTCTTCGCGCTTCTGCTCCTCTACATCAACGGCTGGCTTACCGGGCTCATCAGATAAATTGGATATAATCTCAGGATAATAAATTTGATTGAAGGTATCCCACTCTATGCAGATCTATGACAGCGTACAAAAAAAGAAAGTCCCTTTTGAGCCCATCAGAAAAGGCGAAGCCAGCATCTATGTCTGCGGCCCTACGGTCTATGATGATGCACACCTGGGACATGCACGCAGCGCCCTGGCATTTGACCTTTTGTCGCGTACGCTGAAGGCCCGGGGATACAAGGTCACCATGGGCAAGAACTTCACCGATATCGATGACAAGATCATCAAAAAGGTCGAAGAGACAGGCAAGAGCCTGGAAGAGATCACCACCCACTATATCGCCCGCTACCTCGAAGAGATGGATGCGCTCGGTGTGGCACGTGCCGATATCGAACCCAAGGCGACGGAGTCGCTGGATGCCATCGAGCAGATGATACAGAAACTGATAGAGAAGGATGCCGCTTATGTGGTCAGCAGCGGCGATGTCTACTTCGATACAGGCAAAGATGCGCACTACGGCGATATCTCCCATCGGGTCGGAGAGGACGAGGAGAACCAGAGCCGTATCGAGCATACCGAGGAGAAGAGAAACCCCAAAGACTTTGCACTCTGGAAAGCCTGCAAGGGGGACGAGGATATCTGTTTTGGTACCGCATTCTCCAGAGGACGCCCGGGGTGGCATATCGAGTGTTCGGCGATGATCGAAAAACACTTTGCGCAAACCCACGGCACAGAGAGCTACTCCATCGATATCCACGGAGGCGGGGCGGACCTGCTCTTCCCCCACCATGAGAACGAAGCGGCACAGAGCCGGTGCGCTACGGGCCACGAGCTTGCCAAGTACTGGATGCACAACGGATTTGTGCAGATAGACGGCGAGAAGATGAGCAAAAGCCTGGGCAACAGCTTCTTTCTCAAAGACGCCCTGAGTGTCTACGACGGAGAGGTGCTGCGCTACTACCTCAACTCCGTGCACTACCGCAACAACTTCAACTTCAACGAAGAGGACCTCCTCTCCGCAAAAAAGAGACTCGACAAGCTCTACCGGCTGAAAAAGCGTGTCGTTCCGGGCAAGGGATCAGCCGTGAACAAGGCGTTCAAAGAAGCCCTGCTGGAGGCGATGAGCGATGACCTCAATGTCTCTATCGCCCTCTCCGTGATCGATGAGATGGTCGCCAAGGCCAACGAACAGCTCGACAGCAACCCCAAGGACAAGGCGCTGAAAAAAGAGACGATCGCCAATATCGAGTTCATCGACACGCTCCTCGGTTTCGGAGGCAAAGAACCCTATGCCTATTTCCAGATCGGCATCGATGAAGCACTCAAAACGAAGATCGAAGCACTTCTAAACGAACGCAGTGAAGCCAAAAAAGCCAAAGAGTTCGAGCGCTCCGATGCGATCCGGGATGAGCTCACCGCGTTGGGTATCGCCATCATGGACACAGCAGAGGGAACCGTATGGGAAAAAGCCTGACGGATAAAAGTATGGCAACGCCATACACCCCCCAACTGCTCCCTGCCACCTGCTACCTGCTATCTCACACCAAAAGGTGTACCAGATGAAAGAGCTGCTTAGACAGTACCTTCCCTATCTCGCCGGATACAAAAAAGCATTCTTTTTTGCCGTACTGGGCATGATCGCCGTAGCCGTCGGAACCGCCGGAACCGCCCAGCTGATCAAGCCCGTACTCGATGATGTCTTTATCAACAAAGACACCCAGATGCTGGCACTCATGCCGTTCCTGCTTATCGGCGTCTTTACCCTCAAAGGGGTCGGGAGTTATGTACAGACCTACTACACCTCCTATATCGGCCAGGATGTGGTCAGAAGGCTCAGGGACAACCTCGTCTCACACCTGACCCACCTTGACATGGCATTTTTCAGACAGATGCACAGTGGGGAGATACTCTCGCGTACCACCAATGACATTTCGCGCATCCAGGCCGTCGTAGCCAATATCATCCCCGAGCTCATCAGGGAAGCACTGACCATCTTCGCGCTGACCGCCTATGTGATCTACGAGAGCCCCAAGCTCTCACTCTACTTTCTCATCATCATGCCCCTGGCGATCTTCCCCCTGAGCAGGCTTGCAAAAAAGATGCGAAGATACTCCAGGTCCTCCCAGGAGAGTACCGCGGATATGACAGCAAGGCTCGGCGAGATACTCTCCAATATCGAAGTGATCAAGTCCAACTCGACACAACGCTATGAGCAGCAGCGTTTCGAGGCACAGAACCACAATGTCTTCAAATACATCATGAAGCAGATCAGGACCAACGCCCTCACCTCCCCGGTGATGGAGATACTCGGTTCGGTTGCGATCGGGGTCGTGATCTTTATCGGGGGTACGGAGGTGATAGAGGGAAGGATGAGTGTCGGAGCATTTTTCTCTTTCTCCGCAGCGCTCTTTATGCTCTATACCCCCATCAAACGCCTCTCCTCTCTCTACAACAGAGCCCAGGATGCCATCAGCGCCAATATCCGCATGAATGAGCTGCTGGATACAAAACCGACGATCATTGCAGGAGATACAACACTCTCAGAGACCGTGGAAACGATCTCCCTGAAGGATGTCTCTCTTCACTATCACGGGATACCTGCATTAAAAAATATCTCTTTCGAGGTGCAGAGAGGGGAGTCGATCGCTCTCGTAGGCGACAGCGGTGCGGGGAAAAGCTCACTTGTCAACCTGCTGGTACGCTTCTATGACCCCAGCAGCGGCGAGATCCTGATCAACGGCAGGGACTACCGCGACTTCACGCTCGAATCGCTCCATCACAAGATCGCCTATGTGACGCAGCGCATCTATATTTTCAATGACTCTGTCGCAGCCAATGTCGCCTATGGTGAAGTGGTCGATGAAGCGCGTGTCATCAGCGCTCTGGAGAAAGCCTTTGCGATGGAGTTTGTCGAAAAGCTTGAAGAGGGTATCCATACACAGCTTTCAGAAGGGGGAGGCAACCTTTCGGGCGGGCAGAGACAGCGTATCGCCCTGGCGCGTGCACTCTACAAAACCCCTGATATCCTGATACTCGATGAAGCAACCTCCGCGCTGGACAATAAAAGCGAAGCACTGATCCAGCAGGCACTCGCAAGACTCAAACCAGAGATGATCACCTTTACCGTCGCGCACAGGCTCAGCACCGTTCAGGATGCCGACACGATACTGGTCTTCGAAAACGGGAGGATCATCTGCAGCGACACGCATCCCAACCTGCTGAAACACTGCCAGGTCTACCAGCGTCTTGCAAGTAAGTTATAACGCTACAGATGATATAATCTGCCCCAATCCATACAAAGGTTCGTGATGATCAGACTACTCTTTTTTTTCATACTTTTCTTCAGCCTTTCAGAAGCAAAACCCCTAAAGAACTATGCCTTTGCGGGTCTCCTCGCTTCAACGAAGACGATCAATATCAATGATGAGGCAACCACCCATAAAACCGGTGCAGGGATCAGGTACGGACAGCAGTCACTGGACTGGAGAACCATGTTTTCCCTGGAGTACTACCCGGACAACTATGCCAGCTACTCGATAGAGATCGACAGGATCCTCCTTGACGAGATGTTCGGCACGCCAAAGCTCAGACCCTATCTCGGAGGGACGGTCGGATACCTGAAATACGATGAGGATGCACTGGAGGGGATCGCTTATGATGAGAGCGTCGGTATCTACTATGGCGGGAACTTCGGCTTTATCCTCTATGCAGCCGACAATATCGATATTGATCTGGGGTACCACTACTACAAGGTAGGAAACCTGGATTTTCTGGATCATCTTCACGGCCCTACGTTGGCAATCCACTACTTTTTTTAATCACGGGAGCACACAGTGTCATTTTTTTCTTACCAGACCCTCAAAAAGATCCTTTTCAAATTCGATCCGGAAACCGCGCATACCATGGCCAGCTTGGGACTTAGAGCGGTTGCCCACTGTCCGATCGTGATGCGTATGCTCAAGGAGCACTATTTTGTCGATGACAAAATGCTGCATCAGAAGCTTTTCGGGCGCACCTTCAAAAACCCGGTAGGCCTGGGTGCGGGCTTTGACAAGGACGGCCAGTATATTACCGCGATGCCGACCCTTGGGTTCGGTTTTACCGAGATCGGTACCGTGACACCCAAACCGCAACCGGGAAACCCGAAGCCAAGACTCTTCCGCCTTCCCGATGAGGAGTCACTGCAGAATGCAATGGGTTTCAACAACAAGGGAAGCCACTATATGATCCAGCGCCTGAAAAAGCTCTACTTCTTTGACTACCCGGTGGGGATCAATATCGGAAAGAACAAAGTGACGCCCGAAGATCAGGCACTGGGTGACTACGAGATCCTCTTCAAAGCCTTTAAGGAGTATGGAGACTACATCGTGATCAATATCTCCTCTCCCAACACACCGGGACTGCGTGATCTGCAGAACGAGAACTTCATCAACGCGATCTTTGCCATGGCGAAAGAGATCACCGACCAGCCGGTCTTCCTCAAAATCGCTCCCGATATGGAAGCCGAAGATGCGATCAGGCTCTGCAAGGTGGCGGTAGAGGCAGGCGCGGCGGGGATCATCGCTACGAACACGACCATTGACTACTCCCTGACCGACTCTCCCCACAAGCGCAGCTTCGGCGGGATCTCCGGTGCACTGCTCACCGAAAAATCCTACCAGCTCTTCAGGGCGCTGGGCAAAGAGCTCTACGGGAAGACCCTGCTGATCTCCGTAGGTGGTATCGACTCGGCAGAGGAGGCCTACAGACGTATCAAAGCCGGTGCCTCTCTGGTACAGGTCTACTCCATGCTGATCTACAGAGGCCCAGAACTCGTCAAAGAGATCAACGAAGGGCTGATCAAACTGCTAAAGCAGGATGGCTATACGCACATCAGCGAAGCAATCGGGGCCGACTGGAAAAATAATTAGGAACGAGGAGATAGGAATGAGAAGTGTATGTATGCTTTTTTTCAAAAAGCTTTTGTCAGATCAAAATAGTAAAAGTATTGCAACGCAATACCTACCGACACTCCTCACTCCTCACTCCTCACTCCTCACTAAAGCAGTGGTTTTAACACTGCTGATCACAGGAACACTTATGGCAAACTCACTCCCAAAACACTATACAAAAACACTGGATAACGGTCTTCAGATCGTCGTGATCCCGATGGATAATGGCTCGGGTGTCATCACAAGCGACATCTACTACAAAGTCGGAAGCCGCAACGAAACGATGGGGAAAAGCGGTATGGCGCATATGCTTGAACACCTCAGTTTCAAATCGACCGAGAAGCTCAAAGAGGGCGAGTTCGATATGATCGTCAAGAGCCGCGGCGGGGTAAACAATGCGGCCACAGGTTTTGACAAGACGCACTACTTTATCAAAACCGCTTCGCAAAACCTCCCTATGACCCTGGAGCTCTTTGCCGAGCTGATGAGTAACCTGAAGCTTACCGATGAGGAGTTCCAGACCGAGCGTGACGTTGTCGCCGAAGAGCGCAGGCTCAGAACCGATAACAACCCGATGGGATACCTCTATTTCAGGATCTTCAATACCCACTATATCTACCACCCCTACCACTGGCTTCCGATAGGCTTTATGGAGGATATCCTCAGTTGGAAGATCGAGGATATCCGCACCTTCTACAAACAGCATTACCAGCCGAACAATGCGATCCTCGTCGTTGCAGGAGATATCACACCTGAAAACGTCTATAAAGAGGCAGAGAAATATTTCGGTAAGATCAAAAACCATACCGAGGTTCCCGAAGTCAAAGCGGTAGAGCCGGAAGTGGACGGGGCAAAACGTGCGGTCCTCCACAAAGAGGGCAACCAGGTCAATACCCTTGCGATCACCTATGCGATCCCCAACTTCGAACACGAAGACCAGGTGGTACTCTCTGCGATCTCCTCGATCCTCAGCCACGGAAAGAGCAGCCGCTTTGAGAAATCGCTCGTGAACGAAAAAAAGCTGGTCAACACGATCTACGGCTACAATATGGAGCTCAAGGACCCGGGAGTCTTTCTGATCATGGCGATGTGTGCAGACGGGGTGGACCCGGAGCAGGTGGAAAAAGAGATCCTCATCGAACTTGAAAAGATCAAACAGGGGGATGTCACCCAGGGGGAACTGGACAAAGTGAAGATCAATACAAAAGCAGAGTTCATCTACTCGCTCGAGAGTTCCCACTCCGTAGCCGGGCTCTACGGGGAGTACCTCGTGAAGGGAAATCTGGACCCTTTGCTTGAATATGAAGAGAAATTGGATAAAATTACGCTCAAAGACATCCAGGATGTCGCGAACAAGTATTTTGACCATTCACGATCGACCACTGTGATACTCAAAAAAGACAAAACAAAAAAGTAAGTTAGGAATTAGGAATGAGCAACTATATCACCGGCGTAAGCACCGCACTGATCACACCCTTTAAAAATGGGAAACTTGATGAGGCGGGTTTTGCCAAACTGATTCAGAGACAGGTGGATAACGGTATTGATGCGGTATGTCCGGTAGGAACGACCGGAGAGAGTGCAACACTCAGCTATGATGAGGATATGCGCTGTATAGAGATCGCCGTAGAGGTCTGCAAGGGTACCGCTACAAAAGTACTCGCAGGCGCGGGAAGCAATGCTACCCATGAAGCGATACAGATGGCAAAGAATGCCCAGGCTGCAGGCGCTGATGCCATCTTCTCGGTGAGCCCCTACTACAACAAGCCGAGCCAGGAGGGTCTTTACCAGCACTACAAAGCAGTTGCCAGTGCCGTAGAGGTCCCCTTCATGCTCTATAATGTACCGGGGCGAACCGGGGTTGATATCCTCCCCGATACAGTCAAAAGACTCTTTGATGACGTACCGAACATCATGGGGATCAAGGAGGCGACAGGTTCGCTTCAGCGTACGGTTGAGTTGATGGCGAAGATCCCTGAACTCTATCTTTTCAGCGGGGATGACGCGATCGACTACCCTATCCTGGCAAGCGGAGGGAAAGGGGTCACTTCTGTCACCTCGAACCTGCTTCCGGATATGAAGAGTAAGCTGGTAAAGGCTGCGCTCTCGGGCGACTACACAACTGCAAAAGCGATCAATGAAGAGCTGATCGATATCAACACTGTGCTCTTCTGCGAAAGCAACCCTATCCCGATCAAGGCTGCGATGTATATCGCCGGCCTTATCGAGACACTGGAGTACAGGCTGCCGCTTGTGCCGCCAAGTGCAGAGAATATGAAGAAGATAGAAGCGGTAATGAAAAAGTACACGATCGTCGGTGCATAAGCAGCGCACGATACGTCATAAAAAAGGAGTATATGAATGTCACAGATGAAGGGGAAGACCGTTGTAATCACCGGTGCTACAAAGGGGATCGGAAGAGCGGTAGCTGAAAAGTTCGCACAAAATGGTGTCAATGTAGCATTTACCTACAACTCGAACAAAGAGGCAGCTGACACGATCGCCGAGGAGCTCACTGCCAACTATGGGATCAAAGCAAAAGCCTATCCGCTTGACATTTTGGATACAGACCAGTTTAAACCGCTTTTTGAAGCAATCGATCAGGACTTTGACCGCGTGGACTTCTTTGTAAGCAATGCGATGATCTACGGGCGCTCTGTTGTCGGCGGCTACGGAAGGTTTATGAAGCTCAGACCCAAAAAAGGGCTGACGAACATCTATACCGCAACCGTGGGTGCCTTCGTGGCAGGTTCACAGGAGGCTGCAAAGCGTATGGAAAAAGTTGGCGGCGGTGCGATCGTCACTCTGAGTTCGACAGGGAACCTCATCTATATCGAGAACTATGCGGGCCACGGTACTAACAAAGCAGCGGTCGAAGCAATGGCCCGTTATGCAGCGGTGGAACTCGGTGAAATGGGAATCCGTGTCAATGCCGTATCAGGCGGCCCTATCGATACGGATGCACTCAAAGCCTTCACCAATTATGAAGAGGTGAAAGCGGAGACGATCAAACGCTCTTCGCTCAACAGGATGGGAAGTCCTGAAGATATCGCAGGTTCAGTCTACTTCCTCTGTACGGATGAGGCTTCCTGGATCACAGGTCAGACCCTGGTAGTAGATGGCGGAACCACTTTTAGATGAGAATCGTGAAGTAAACGACAATAGTTTGTCGTTTATAGATTCGGAACCGGAACGGTGGAGCAAAGCGACCCGTGGAGGCAGACCTCAATAACGGAACCGGAACGGTGGAACAAAGTGACCCGTGAAGGCAGCTCTTCGTAATGGAACCGAAATGCCCGGAGCATAGCGAAGCTACATAGAAATAGATAGATAGGAAGATAAATGCTAACCTCACAAATTTTCAATGTTCCCAATACTTTAGCATTTATCCGCCTGCTTCTTGCTCCCCTGATGTTCTTTTTCCTTGTCAATCAGGAGGCCTCTCTCTTTGAAGGGATACACGCCTCATGGCTCAACTATATTGCCGCATTTATCTTTGTTCTGGCTTCAGCCACTGACTTTTTTGACGGATATATCGCTCGTACCTTTGATCAGATCACAACACTGGGGAAGATACTTGACCCGCTTGCCGACAAGATGCTTACCTTGGCAGGTTTCCTGGGACTTATGATCCTGGGGAGTGCTTCACCCTGGGCTATTTTCCTGATCTTGACAAGAGAACTTTTCATTACAGGGTTACGTGTCTCAGCTGTTGCAGAAGGGATCGATATCTCTGCTTCCTGGATGGGAAAAGTAAAAACAGTGGCACAGATGATCGCTATCGGTTTTTTACTCATGGGATGGCCGGGCGGAGAGCTCATCCTCTGGTTTGCAGTGATTCTCACACTCTACTCTGGATATGAGTATGTGAGAGATTTCTTCAAAGCGACACAACCGAACTAAAAGATTGACACTTCATCCTCTTCTCCCTCCCCACCTTGCAAAAAAATAATATTTTTTTATCTATCATTCTATCCCCTGTCTATAGGTGCTGTTTCACTAACAGTCTATTCTGCAGATGACGTCTTTTTTCACGCATTACTCCAATTGATTAAAAATTAATCACTCACCTGTTTATAATTCATTTACTTTCGGTTTATAATGATTTTACCTTTAAATTTAACACAAGGAAGTAATATGAAATTCACAAAACTCAGTTTAATCGCAGCACTGGCAATCAGCTCAGCATGGGCAGGCGGGGATATCACTCCGGTTGAACCGGCAGTGGAAGCACCCGCATCAGAAGCATGCAATGCCAATACAACCATAGACGGGAAAGCTACACTCTACTATATCACTGATGATGGCAGTTATGACCTGTTTGATTCAGAAAGCAGTAGATTTGGTGCCGCGGCAACAGTAAATGTAGCACACAAAATCATGGATAATGTGACTGCTAACATCACGGCAGTAGGTTTCACAAACCTTACAGATGATGGTGGATACTATGAAGGCGTAGAGACTGGTGCCTACTTCAATGTGGCTAACATCACTGCAAGTTATGGGGATACTACATTGGTAGCCGGACGTCAGCTTCTTGGTACGCCGATGCTACAAGGATATGATTGGCTACTGGCACCGGGCTCATTTGAGGCCTATACACTGGTAAACACTTCTATCCCTGATGTAACATTGGTCGCTGCTTATGTAGATGAGTATAGACAAAATAACTCTGGTGTAGACTTTGTAGAACTACCAGGTGACAACTGGACAATTAGTGCAGCATATGCCGGTGAAGCGTTCAGTGCAAGTGCTTGGTACTACGATGTAGAAGCTGCAGGTTATTCACAAGTATACGTGGATGCATCAACAAAAATTAGTGATATCAAAGTGGCTGCACAATATGTAAATACTGATGATGATGGAGGTGATGACTCTGACGCATACGGTATCATGGCTTCTACTGAAATCTCCGATATCTCTTTGATGGGTGCATATAACTATATAGATGAAAATCCAACTGCATATGTCGGATGGAACGGTCTCTACACCAACTCATGGAACACGACTGTAGCAAACTCTGTGGGCAATGCCTTTAAAGTCGAAGCAGCGACTGAGTTCTCCGATCTTTCTCTCACGGCAAGCTACGCCTACTACGAATATGACAATGCACTCGAAGAGGGCCACGAGTTCGACCTCATTGCAGGCTATGCGCTCACAGACTGTATCTCGCTGGATGCGATCTACTCAAACACAGACTATGGCGATGGCGAAAACATCAACCAGCTTGAGTTTATCGCGACCTACAAGTTCTGATCTGCATCACCACTCCTGATATACATCTGCCACCCTCTCCGGGTGTGGCAGAACCTCTCTGCACCCTTACTCCTCTTTTTCAACCATATACCGCAAAAAGTTTATAGAGCAGTGTATTCTCTGATTTTCAAAGATTCATATTGATTAAAATATCATCACAAAAAAGAGTTATTGGCGCTCCATTGACGTATAATAAAAATCATGAGCATGATTCATGATAGAGACTTTTTCATTACAATCTCCCCTTTTTGAATACACCACTCTCTTTCGAGAGTGACCGGGGAGCACGCTTTCATCTCTACTTTCTCTATTATAAGCTATAATTACTCTGCATGAGCGGATGGACAAATTCTATTGATAACTATTATCATTTTAATCAGATTTAAGACAATTTAGACTATACTCCATCTCTAATTTAGTGATAACTATTATCATTTATGCTTTAGATAATAAAGAGAATAAGGAAAAAATGTGAAACAGATCACTGTAGCACTGGCGGGACAACCGAATGTGGGGAAATCATCCCTGATCAATGCCATCTCCAATGCCAAACTGAAAGTGGGAAACTTCTCGGGAGTGACGGTAGAGAAAACCGAAGTGGTATTTACCATCTGTGATGAACTCTCCTGTGAAAACTATGAAACCCATATCATAGACCTGCCCGGAGCCTACTCCCTGACAGAGTATACGATCGAAGAGAAGGTGACGAGGAGTTTTATACAGAGTGATGAATATGATCTTATTGTCAATGTTGTGGACTCGACCAACCTTCAGAGAAACCTCCTCTTTACCACGCAGCTGCTGGAAACAGGGAAAAAGGTGATCGTCGCACTCAATATGAGTGATGAGGCCAGAGAAGAGGGGATCGATATCGACGAAAAACAGCTCTCAAAGATCCTGGGTGTCCCCTGTGTCAAAACGGCTGCATCTACCGGTGAGGGGATCGAAAAACTCAAAGAGGAGATTGTCAAGGTCTATCACAAGAAAGAGACGACCGCCAAAGTAGTCTACTCTGACCCGATCGAAGAAGAGATCGGGCATATCGTGAACTTCCTGCAGGAGAAAGACTACAGATCGAAACTTCCCTACAGACACCTTGCCGTCAAACTGCTTCAGGAAGATGAAGAGATCTATAAAAGTATGCATGATGAACCGATATGGATAGAGATGCTGCCACTTGTACGCGATGCGCTCAATCACCTCTACCTGCATCACAACACAAAAAACCTCAAAGAGATCTTCGAGGATGAACATTTTGCCTTTGCAAAAGGGGCGAAGATGGAGGTGATGTCCACGAAAGGGATGAAAGCGAAGAACCTGACACAGAAGATCGACAATCTGCTGATCAACAAGTTTTTGGGTATCCCCCTCTTCCTCTTTTTCATGTGGCTCCTTTTCCAGCTTACCTTCGAACTGGGATCCATCCCCATGGACTACATCGATGCAGCCTTCAGCTGGATGGGGGATCAGGCCAAGTCGATCCTGGGTGATGGGCAGATGGGCTCTATCATCGCTGACGGGATCATCGCCGGTGTGGGTGCGGTGATCATGTTCCTTCCCAATATCGTCATCCTTTTTATCGGCATTGCACTGCTGGAGACTACAGGATATATGAGCCGCGTGGCGTTCCTGCTTGACGGGTTTTTCCATAAGTTCGGACTGCACGGGAAAAGTTTTATTCCGCTGGTCACCGGATTCGGGTGTTCTGTCCCCGCCTATATGGCCGCACGTACGCTCAAAAATGAAAAAGACAGGCTCATCACACTCTTTATCATCGGCTTTATGAGCTGCGGGGCAAGACTTCCGATCTATGTCCTTTTTGCCGGTGCATTCTTCTCTCAGGAACAGGCGGGGAACATCCTCTTCCTTATCTATATCTCAGGAGCCCTGCTGGGGCTTGTCATGGCAAAAATGCTGAAACTCTTTGTCTTCAAAGGAGAGGACGAGCCCTTCGTTATGGAGATGCCGAAATACCGTGCTCCCTCGTTCAAACTGATCTGGCATACCGTCTACGGCCAGGCGATGAGCTACCTCAAAAAAGCAGGTACCTATATCCTGGCTGCTTCGGTGCTGATCTGGTTTGCAAGCAACTACCCCAAATACCCTGAGCTTGAGCTCACTTATCAGACAAAAGTAGAACAGGCAGCCCATGAAGAGGAGCAGCATCAGCTTGAAAATGAGTTGAAGATGGTACTGCTTGAGAAGAGTTACCTGGGGATGATAGGCCATGCCACGGAGCCGTTCTTCGCGCCTCTGGGGTTTGACTGGCGTATGGCAGTGGCACTCGAGACAGGACTTGCCGCCAAAGAGGTGGTGGTCTCTACCCTTGGGGTACTCTATGCCCTGGGGGACGAAGTGGACGAATGCAATGAGGGGCTGATCAAGAAGATCCGGGATAACATCCCATTTGCATCGGCGATCGCCTTTATCGTCTTTGTCATGATCTATCTGCCTTGTCTGGCAGCCTCCATGGTATTTGCCAAAGAGGCGGGAGGATGGAGGTATCTGGTATACCTCTTCCTGATGACAACGGCCACAGCGTGGATACTGAGCTTTGTTGCCTACAATCTCATCACACTGATCGCAGGAGTATAAAATGATTTTAACCGAACTCAAAAAGGGGCAAAGTGCAACGATCATCAAGGTAGACGCCCCCCAGGCACTCAAAGACCGTCTGAAATCAATGGGAGTCTGCAAAGGCGAGCTCCTGACAGTCAGGGGCTGTTCTCTGGCGAAACAGACGATGGAGATCGAGATCGAAGGCACACTCGTAGCATTGAGAGCCGAAGAGGCCCAAAAAATAGAAGTCGAAAAAGAATAGGCATAACCCCTCGGGGGGGGTCACCTTTACGGAGGTCAGGGTTTCAGGGGAAGTTCCTATTCCGGTTGTTCTCTTTGTTTACTTTTTGATATAATGCGCCATATCAACCCTATGGCATCGTTCGGGTTTCACCACTACTGGGAGTACTATGGGCATCATTATCGCACTACTCGTTTTATCTGTTCTCATCTTTTTTCATGAACTGGGCCATTTTGCGGCTGCACGTTTTTTTGGCGTCAAGGTTGAAGTCTTCAGTATCGGTTTCGGGAAAAGAGTACTGAGCAAAAAGATCGGCGATACCGTCTGGAGTATTTCGGCAATACCGCTGGGCGGATATGTCAGAATGAAGGGCCAGGATGACAGTGATCCGACACAAGTAAGCTATGACAGTGACAGCTATACGACCAAAACACCTCTGCAGCGTATCGTGATCCTGCTTGCCGGACCTTTCGCAAACTTTCTCACCGCGTTTGTTCTCTACTTTGCCGTATCGCAGATCGGGACCCACTTGAGCCCTGTGTTCAACTATGCCAAGTATATGCCCGCAACCATCGGAAGTTTTGCCCCCGATTCCCCGGCCAAAGAGGCAGGGCTCGATATCAACGATACGATCGTGCAGGTCAACCATATCAAGATCGAAGACTGGGAAGATGTGGGTGAAGCGATACAGACCACCAACCACACACTCGCACTGACAGTTGTGAGAGATGGCGCGCTGATGAACTTCCATTTCTCTCCTCTGATCCAAACCCAGAAAAACAAGTTCGGCGAGGATATCGAACGGAAACTGATCGGAGTAGGACCGCTGCCCAATCAGGAGAAGTTGCATTTTTCACTGTTTGAGGGAGTCCAGTTTGCCTGGAATGAGACGCTCTATGCATCGATGCTGATCTTCCAGAGTGTAGAAAAGCTCGTTACCGGTGCCATCGGTGCGGACAAATTGGGAGGCGTACTCACCATTGTCGATGTCACAGCCCAGGCAAGCAATGTCGGCATCGTTGCCCTCTTCTTGTTCACCGCGCTTATCTCGGTGAACCTCGGTGTGCTTAACCTGCTGCCGATCCCGGCACTCGATGGCGGGCACATCATCTTCAATTTCTATGAATGGATACGAGGGAAAGCACCCAATGAAGCAGCCATGTACTATATGACAGTCACCGGCTGGGGACTTCTACTCTCCCTGATGCTGCTTGGACTCTACAATGATATCAATAGATTATTCGGATAATCTACCTGCTCCTCACTGCCAATACCCATAAATACCCCTCAATTTTAAGAGAGGCACCCTCCCTGCGGAGCTGGGCTTCTTGGTGTACCACCACCTCTTTTCTCTCCCCCCATATATGCATCCTGTAGGATGGAGCTTGGAGAGAAGAGTTTCTTGAGTAGTGAGTTTATACTACAAACGAGAAAAGCTGATACATCTGATCATACAAATACTCAACATTGGCACTTTTAGTATGATTTCTGCTAAAATTCATTGTATAAAGTCAAAATAGAAATCCCTGCCAAAATTATTTTTTTCTACAGTGATAAAAACATATTTATGGGATAGCGAAGGAAAGCAGTATGATACTCGATAAAGAACAGCTAAGAAGAAACCTTGATGAAGTGATATGGAAGATCGAAGAGGCGCGTATCTCTGTGAGCGAACACCACATTGTCCAGCTTGTGGGTGTCGGGAAGTATACAGAGATCGAAAATATCGCGGCACTCTACGAACTGGGACAGAGGGCTTTTGGGGAAAACCAGGTACAGCAGTTGGCACAGCGTATGGAGGCACTCGATGAACTCCCTCTTCAGTGGCATATGATCGGCTCTTTGCAGAAAAACAAGATCAACAAGCTCATCGATCTCCGCCCCTTTCTGCTTCACTCCCTCGACAGCATCGAACTGGCAGAAGAGCTCAACAAAAAGCTGGAAGCAAAAAAACAGACAATGAGCGCTCTCCTTCAGATCAATGCGGCAGGAGAAGCGACGAAGTCAGGGGTATCAACCGAGCAGGCCTATGATATCTACCAGCAGATCAGAGAGAGCTGCCCGAACATCAACCTCAAAGGGGTCATGACGATCGGTGCACATACAGAAGATACTGCGTTGATACAGAAAAGCTTCGAGGATACCTACGGGGTTTATGAGAAAGTAAAAAGAGAGGGAGCAACCATCTGTTCGATGGGTATGAGCGGGGATTATGAACTGGCGATCAGATGCGGGTCGAACCTTGTCAGGGTAGGCTCCGCACTCTTTAAAAGCTAGATAAATCTAGCTTGCCTGCTGACCTCTTTGGCAATTGCTGCAGAGACCGTAAAGGTTGATCTGCTCGCTGCTTAAGGAAAAATTCTCCTCTTTGGTCATATCTTCTATCAATGTATCCACACTGTGGATCAACGGTCTGTCTTCCACTTTTCCGCACTCTGTACATATCAGGTGGATATGATCCTCTTTTTTTAACTCATATTTTGACTTCTGTCCTGCTACGGGGACTTCTACCAGAACATTTTTTTCGACCATCAACAGGATATTTTTGTAAACGGTAGCTAATGATAGTGAGGCATGGATCCTGGAAACTTCTTCATAGATAGTATCAATCGTAATATGTCCATATTTTTCGATTGTCTCAAGGATGTTTATACGTTGAAAAGTTGCTTTGAGTCCACTCTCTTTGAGCAGTGTGACATAATCTGTCATCTTGTATCCTTCAAAGCGCATATAGAAGACGGGAGGCAATGGTTTAGCTTCTTACTCCGACTAAAAAGGGGAAGAGGGGTGCCGAAGAAGAAGCTAAAGCATTACCTCCACGTTGTGTAACGTAAAAGTAACGTTTGTTATGGGCGTATTATAGCCCAGCAAAGCTGAGCCTGAGCTTAAATTATAAATCTTTTTCGTGTTTTGCAAGATATTCTGCGACACCTGCAGTGTCAGCTTTCATACCTTCATCACCTTTGTTCCAACCAGCAGGACATACTTCACCATGCTCGTTTGTAAAGAGCATTGCATCTACCATTCTGATCATCTCATCGATGTTTCTACCAAGCGGCAGGTCGTTGATCACAGCATGTCTTACTGTACCGTCCGCATCAATAAGGAAAGAACCTCTAAGCGCTACGGACTCGTTAAGAAGTACATCGTAGTCTCTTGCGATCTGCTTGTTAAGGTCAGCTACAAGCGGCATATCCACTCTGCCGATCCCGCCTTTTTCTACCGGAGTCTCTCTCCATGCAAAGTGGCTGAACTGGGAATCGATCGAACAACCGATGACATTGATCCCTCTCTCTCTGAACTCTTTTGCTCTGTGTGAGAATGCGATGATCTCTGATGGACATACAAAGGTAAAGTCAAGTGGGTAGAAAAAGAGTACCGCACCTTTTTCACCAAGATTTTCATAAAGGTTGAAATCCTCTACGATCGAACCATCTGCAAGCACAGCTGTTGCTGTAAAGTCAGGCGCTTTTTTAGTTACTAGCATTTTACTTCCTTATTGATAATTTTTATTAACAAAATAATTTTATCACAATTAATTTAATTTACTCTTAATCCATTTAAAAGGGTAATAACCCAAACTTTTTAATAAAGGCCTCATCGATATCAATGATACCTTTCTCCTGCAGGCCCTCCAACACCTCTTTGGTGCAGTGGGTGTCTCCGGGCCACTCTCTATCATATCCGTCTATGATCCCCTTGTTTGTCCCGTCAATGACAATAAATGGAGAAAGTCTGATATCTCTCTGCGCATCAATATTGTTCACCACACGCCAGATCAGCATATAGGGATTATGGATGTCATTGTTTGCTTTATCGACAACCGCCAGTACTTTGATATGATCTTTAAGGGTGTCAAACTTCTCCCAGTCATCCGATACCGATTTTGTCTTCTCTACGGTAATCACGCAGAGAGGATTTTTGGTATGGGTCATATACTGTTTGAGTTCAAGGATATTGCTGTCGATCTCCTGCATCTTTGCCAGGAGTTCACTGTCGCTCAGCGGTACAGCGATACCTTTGGCCACTTCGCTGCCTGTTGCATCGATCCCCAGTTTGCCTCCGACGAACTGTTCGGGCGAAGAGTGGTCCAGATGGTCGACGACCCCCTGGGTGATCAGTACCTTACTGCGATCAAGCCTGTTGAGAATATGCTCGGTCAAAGCTTCAAATGCTTCCAGCTCGGGAGCATCCTCCCCTACAAAGATCGCATGCTTGACAAAGCTCATCTGCCCCACTCCCCAGAACGCATGCATAAACTGCTGCGCATGCCCTTTGTAGAGTGTTTTCATCTTGGCGAGTATCAGGTTGTGGAAAACCCCGTTTTCCGGCATATTGTAATCGATCAGGTCGGGTGCCATCGGTTTGAGCATCGGCAGAAAAACCCTTTCGGTAGCCCACCCCATATATTTATCCTCAAGCGGGGGCTTCCCTACCACTGTCGCGGCAAAGACAGGCTTTGACTTCATCGTGATCGTCTCCACCTCCAGGACAGGGAATAGTTCCTTGAGCGTGTAGTAGCCCGTATGGTCACCGAACGGCCCCTCGATCTCCATCTTCTCCGGATCGACGAAGCCTTCGATCACGATATCGACATCTTCGGGGATATAGATATCGTTGGTGATCGACTTCACTACTCTCGCATTCTGGTTACGCACAAATCCGTAGAGCAGCAGTTCGAACATACCGTGGGGCATCGGTGCCTGTCCGCACCAGATATAGAGCGGGTCACCGCCGACTGCGACACTCACAGGCATTTTTTTCCCGGCCCGTTGATACTGGTCAAAAAAATGGGAAGCGTCTTTATGGATCTGCCAGTGCATCCCCAGCCTCCTCTTGTCGTATTGCTGAAGCCTGTACATCCCGAGGTTCTGCATCTGTCCGTCAAGGCTCTGGGTATAGACCTGTCCCATCGTGATGAACGGACCGCCATCCTCTTCCCAGGTCTTCAGTATGGGCAACCTGTCAAGGTCGGCCTCCTCTTTTGTATAGATCACCTCCTGACACTCTCCCCTTCCTTTGAGTCGTTTGGGGAAAACATTCTTCAGACGGAAGAGCTTGGGAAGCATCTTCAGTTTTGCTGCAATCCCCTTTGGAGGCTTGAGCTTCAACAGCTCCTCGATCCCTTCTGCTACTTCATCGGGATGTTTACCGAAAATCTTCTCTGTGATCTCTTTGTTAGCAAAGATATTCATCAGTACAGGCATATCATAGGTAATGCCCTTGGCTTTGTTGACAGGGTTTGTAAAAAGCAAAGGACGCGAATCCTTCTTTTTTACTTCGATATAGGCAACATGCGGTATCTCCAGTTCTACATCAAGAGGCGCATCGATGATCTTCAAATTCCCATGCTCTTGCAGCCAGGCGACCACATCTTTCATATCCATCCTTCTTACTATAAATATATCAACTCTGTATGATTGGAAAGATTATAGCAAAAGCGGATGAATTTTACAGGAGAAGAATCGCCAAATATCAGCGATTCTTGCTCAATGATCACAGGAATATCTCCATGAATCCCACGAACCAGCAAATAGGATTCATCCAGGCAAAAGGCCCATCACAATAAGTAGAGGGTCTGCTGTTTGGATCTGTTGGGTCCGTACCTACCTCTATTTCTGCACGATCCCCGTAACCATCATCATCCGTATCAGTGTCAAGCGGATCTGTAATATAGAGATTTCCTGCCACGATATCTCTAGTGACTTCATAGTTGTCACCGAGTCCGTCATCATCACTATCCTGATCATGGGGATCCGTTCCGATCCTTAATTCATCGCCGTCATGAAGTCTGTCCCCATCACTATCAGGGTTATTAGGATCTGTACCATGACTCACTTCCTCTCCGTCATAAAGGCCATCCCCGTCACTGTCCGGGTTGGCGGGATCTGTATGATGTGTATTGCTCTCCTCGCTATTGCTTAGACCGTCCCCGTCGATATCCGAGTCAGCCGCATCAGTGATACCATCTCCATCAATATCTGAAGGAACACTGCTGCCATCCAAAGGATCGCTTCCGGCTGCAGTCTCATCGCTATTGCTATATCCATCACTATCACTATCGTTGGCCGCATCATCATCTACTGCATCCAGTTCATCAACCACCCCCCCCATCCTTGTCCGTATCCGCTTTCAGCGGGTCGGTTCCATGTATGGTTTCATCGGCATTTCCCAGGCCGTCCCCGTCGCTGTCATTGTCCGGATCATCATTGGCTGCATCCAGCTCATCAGGAACACCGTCATCATCGCTGTCACTTATCGCCGATTCAATTGAATCGATCTTCCCGTCACCGTCTGAATCCATAACACCCTCTGCACCGTCACTCTTCCCGTCATTATCCGTATCAGGGTTGAGGGGATCTGTTCCGTTAACCACTTCCTCGCTATCGGAAACATTATCTTCATCACGATCCAATGCTTCTCCAACATCAGAGATACCATTACCGTTCTCATCCGTAATCGTTGCAGAGGTTTCATCAGACTCTTCTGCATTTGTCAATCCGTCGTGATCGGTATCAGTATCCGATAGATCAGGAACTAACGGGTCGGTCCCTGTAGCAATTTCATCTGCATCAGATATGCCGTCATTGTCATCGTCGGTATCTCCACAGTTATACACATTATCCAGATCTGTATCTCTAACCTCCTTACCTTCAGAAAGCGCTGCCTCTACACAAGTCATATCCTGTTCCAAGACTTCTTCTGTCACCTTTCCGGATGTCTTTCCATTACATCCGGTTAAAATGAGTAAGATCAAAAAACCAATCGTCCCGTCCCTGAAAAATTTCATAGTTTTCCCTTATATTAAAAATTTAAATATCACAATACAATAATATAACTTTAATAAAGTCTATTAAATCTATAGATTTTAAAATATTTATTTTTAAATAAACTTGGGGAACATTTTTAATATAAAGTAAACGGATGTTTCAGAGTCTATATTGAAACCAGTTAAAAGAGATCGATTGAAATGTTTGGCAGGGGGTTATTGAGAAATGAAATGTGATATTTTATCACTTACAGTTATCATCAGGATAACTGTAAGCATATTGAGAGAAGCATTAGAGCCTTTCAGGCATCTCTTCTTTGAAGGCCAACGCTTCGGCTTTATCCAGGATCTCCATGGCACCGTCATCGATCATCGCCTGTGCAAGTGCTTCTCCGAGATTGTCGCAACACTCGACTTGTGTAGACATGGAGGCTTCCAAAATATTTGTTCCGTCGGGATAACCGAGCATCGCCCTGATCGTTATCTCTTCACCCTCCATCGTCGCATTGACTGCTACGGGAGCAGAGCACCCTGCGCCGATCCTTGCGATAAAATCTCTTTCAAGCTTCGTACAGAGATAGCTCTCATCATCATTCAGGCTCAGGGCAATCTCCCTGACTCTCTCGTTGCTGCTTACGATCTCGATACCCAATGCAGCCTGCCCCATCGGAGGAATCATAAAATCCAGTTTCTCGACATAGGGAATATCTTTGAGAAGATCCAGCCTGTAGAGACCGATATAGGCAAGGATGATCGCATCATACTGCCCCTCTTCAAGCTTTCTCAGGCGTGTGTTGACATTACCTCTCAGATCTTTGATCTTCAGGTCCGGACGTTTTTGGAGTATCTGCATACGTCTTCTCAGGCTTGTGGTACCTACCACAGCGCCGACGGGAAGTGCCTCCAGGGATTCATACCGGTGGGAGAGAAACACATCGCTTTGATCCTGCCGTTCTGTGATCGCAACCAGCTCCAGCCCCTCAGGGATATAGGTCGGTACGTCCTTGAGCGAATGGACAGCCAGGTGCGCATGTCCAGCAAGCATCTCATCCTCAAGCTCTTTGGTAAAATGCCCTTTTCCGCCTACCAGTGCCAAAGGCCTGTCAAGTATCTTATCCCCTTTTGAAGTGATCTCATTGAGTTCCACTTCAATGCCGGGAAAACTTTTCTCTACTCTCTCTTTGATATGATATGCCTGCCAAAGTGCCAATTGGCTTGCACGCGTTGCGATAATTAATTTTTCTGCCATTACTTGATAAACTCTTTATATTTATTTCTCATCTTGTCCCACTTGCCATCGATATAGATCGTCGGTGTACCGCTGACCATCAACTCGCTGGCGGCATCTGCATCTGCCTTCATCGCATCCTTGACTGCCTGAGCCTCTACCTGCGCTTCTGTCACGCTGTATCCTGTCTGTTTTTTCACTTCCGCAAGGATTTTTTTCGCATCGGTCTCTCTCGGGTCGATCTTCATCGCATAGACTTTAGTCAGGATATCCGTTTTTCCTTCATGCTGCGCGATATGCATCACACGGGTCAAAACATCGGAAACAGGGTGAATACGCAACAACGGCAGATGGTAATAGTAGACAGCCAGCGTATCTGGATGCTCTTTGGCCGCTTTCATGATATCGGGGACCACATCCTGACAGAAAGGACACTGTGGATCGGAGAAGATCAGTACCTTATGGGCAGCATTTTTGTTTCCGAAGATCAGGTGTGCATCATTGTAAAACTTCTCTGTGACCGTAGGTTTGATCTCATTGCGGTACTCTCTTCCATTTTTAAGACTCACAAGGTTTCTTGTTGCCATGCCATCTTTCACAAAGATCGTCTCAGGTGCCTTCATCTCTTTTCCCTGATAGACCAGGTCGATTGTTGTAAGGTATACGTTCCAGCCCGGAATATCAGGATGAGAAGTCTCTTCAATGACCGTAATCCCTTTTACTTCTACCTGGGGATTGAGGACGACATGCTTCTTCACATATTTCAGAAGTTCTTTTTCGTTTGCACTCTCTCCTGCACTAAGCATGAGGGTTGCGATCAGTGTGCTCGTCAATAATTTCGACATCAATGACATTATCTTCTCCTTGTTTTTCTGATTTAAAGTTGGTTTGTTCAGGGGTTATTTTAGCCACAAATTGCAAATAAAGCGTATAAAGTAACGAAAAAAGACCGAGAATATCCGTCAAAACTCCGGGAATAATAAGGAGAACAGCCCCGATAAAGTAAGCGGTACTGACGCTATGAAAGCCTTTCAGGCTCAGTTTTCCCCGTGTCACGGCATCGAGATTGCCCATGACAGCAAAAGGGGCAACCCTCAGGAGCTGTACCCCGATCACAAATGTTACCACGATCCATATTGCCGACCATAAAAAACCGATCTTCTCCCCTACACTCAAAGAGAGATAAAGCTCCATCAGCAGAAAAGGGATGGCAATCAGGGCAGGCATCGTTACACTCTCTCCTCTACGACAGAGAGGATATCTTCGACCGCTACGGTCTCTTTGAGCATCCCCCTGCGTGTTACAAACTCCACTTTCCCCTCTGCAAGGTTTTTCCCGATGACGACTGCATAAGGAATCCCCAGCAGCTCATAATCCTTCATCTTGGCACCGAAACGGTCTTTTCGGTCATCAAGGATCACATCGATACCTTTGGATTTCATTGCTGCATAGAGTTTTTCCCCCAGAGCCAACTGCGCTTCATCTTTGATATTGGAAACCAGGATATAGAGATCAAACGGGGCAGACTCTTTTGTCCAGATACACCCGTTCTCGTCATGGTTCTGCTCAATGATCGCGGCAAGCAGACGGCTTACTCCGATACCGTAGGTCCCCATCACCATCGGCACAGATTTGCCGTTCTCATCGAGGAAATCGCATCCAAGCGGTTCGGAGTAGCGGGTACCCAGCTGGAAGATATGCCCCGCTTCGATCCCTTTGGTATAGCGCAATGCACCGCCGCAACACGCACACCGGTCACTTTCCTGTACCGCAACAAGGTCATCAAAATGTGCTTCGATCCCTACAAAGCTGTTCCCCACAAGGTGGTAGTCCTTCTCATTGGCTCCGCAGATCATGGAGGAGGCATTTTTGAGCTCATTGTCATAGACGACAGTGATCCCTTCAGGCAGAGTCGTCGGCCCCATAAATCCTGCTACCAGACCGGCTTCAGCCAGCTCCTCTTCAGATACATCTACCAGATCGTTCGCATCCACCGCATTGCATGCTTTGACCTCCTGGAGCTCATCCGATCCGCGTAGAGCAAAGAGGACGATCTTGCTCTCACCCTCATCATAGAGTGCCCTTTTTGCTACGGTTTTCACCAGATAGAAAGGATCAACCCTGAAAAACGCACTCAAGGCATCGATCGTTTTGATATCCGGTGTATGGAATTTCGCAAATGTTGCTTCAGGTGCTTCCACGTCACATTGCTTTGGCCGGCGTACAGCCGCCTCGATATTGGCTCCGTACTCACACTGCTCGCATACGACGATCGTATCTTCGCCACTGTCGGCAAGGACCATAAACTCCTTCGATCCGCTTCCCCCTATCGCACCGCTGTCTGCTTCAACCACTCTGAACTCAAGACCAAGACGCGTAAAGATCTTCTTATAGGTCTCTTCCATAAGATCAAACTCGCGCTTCATATCCTCCTCGGAGGTGTGGAAACTGTACCCGTCCTTCATCAGGAACTCACGCCCGCGCATCAACCCGAATCTGGGCCTGATCTCATCACGGAACTTGAGATTGATCTGATAGAGGTTCAACGGGAGCTGTTTGTAGCTTTTTACCGTCTGGCGGACAAGGTTGACCATCATCTCTTCATGTGTCGGCCCCAGTATAAAGTCATTCTCTTTGCGGTCTTTGAAACGCAGAAGCTCTTTCCCGTACTTTTCAAAACGTCCGCTCTCCTGCCATAAGGATGCAGGCGTCACAAATGAAAGGCTCACCTCCTGGCATCCCGCACAGTCAAGCTCCTCTTTGACCACTTTTTGTACCTTGTCAAGTACCTTTTTACCAAGCGGCAGGAAATTGTAGAGGCCGCTCCCCCCGACAGACTGGATAAATCCGCCCCTGATAAGATAGATATGACTCGCCAGTGTTGCATCATTTGGCGTCTCTTTGGTTGTTGGTATCAGTAGTTGTGTAAATCTCACGATTCGTATCCTTTTGTATGATGATCATCTTTATAATGTGCCAGATCGCATCTATCGATCTCTATATCAAACATCTTCTTGACTGCTTCGATTGCATTGGCATTTTTCTTGTCTGCAGAAGAGTGTCTCAGATTCTGAGTCGGGTCATGCAGAAAACGGTTAAACATCTGCTCTGCCATTTTGCGTATATTGGCTTCATACTCTGCTGGGACAAAGTGCTTTTTGATCGCACGTTTCAGCTCTTTCTCTATCGCGGCATCGACCTGTGCTCTCATCTCCTTGATCACCGGTTCGATCGAAAGTGCCCTGAGCCACCCATAAAACTCCTCTTTATACCGATCTACGATCGCGGCGGCTTCCAGCGCCTTCTCTTCCCGCATGGAGTGGTTGCTCTTGGAGATCTCGCGCAGGTCATCGATGCGGAAAAGCTTGAGCTTATCCAGGTCCATATCTTCGATATCTCGCGGAATCGCCATGTCAAACCAGACTCTCGGGATCGTCCTGTTTTCGATCAGCTCATTGGTAATGACAGGTACAGGCGAGGAGGTTGCCGAAAAAAGCAGTTTATAGCGGTTGATATACTTTGGAAGCTTGTCCATGGTATCGGCTTTTACATTTTCCCCCAACGAGTTGGCGACCTTCTCTACTTTTTCCAGATCACGCCCGATGAAGACAACATCACACCCCACCCTTAGCAGATGCTTTGCCGCGAGTACACCCATCTCGCCTGCTCCCACTACCACTCCGGTCATCCCCTGGATATGTTCCCCGAGGAGTTTGTGTGCCTGGGCGACCGCCACAGAAGCGATAGAGATGGGGTTTTGAGAGATATTGGTCGCATTGCGCACTTCAGCCGCGCACTTCAGTGCATAGGAGATCACACGGTTGAGCTTCTCCCCTGCGGTACCATGCTCCAGGGAGAGCCGAAATGCATCTTTCACCTGACCGGTGATCTGGGATTCGCCGATGACCAGAGAATCCAGCGAAGAGACCACACTGAAGATGTGGCTGATCGCCTCATCGTCATCATAGGTTTTCGCCGTATTCTTGATATCATAAAAGTTCTGGCCACTCTTCTGGCTCATGAGCCCCAGCAGGGTGTGGTAACTTGAAAAGTTGTCACTGGTAGCCAGAACGATCTCTACACGGTTGCAGGTAGAGACGATAAACGCTTCACTGATATAGTCGAATGAAACCAGCTGTTCAAGCATCTGTTTTGTCTCTTCCTCATTGGCAAAGGCCAACTTCTCCCTGAAAGCCTGATCACAGTTTTTATGGGAAAAACTCATCACCTGATAGTACATTAAAACTCTCTTTCGATCATCTCTCTGGCAATACCTGCCAATGAGGCTTCACCCTGGGCACTCATCAACGCGATTGCCTCTTCGATCAGGATTTTTGCTTCAAGATAGGACTTTTCAATAATTTGGTGTTCTTTCATCTTCTCCTGTATCCAGAGCGCTTCTTCGGGTTTCAGCACTTTGGCATGCAGGCTTTTAAGCTTAGCTCTCTGCGCACTGTCGAGTGCTTCATAGAGATAGATATAGGGGAGTGTCGTCTTCCCTTCTACAAAATCATGCAGTGCCGGTTTTCCAAGTGTCTGTGCATCCTGTGTGATATCCAGGATATCATCGATCATCTGAAACGCCATACCCAGGTTGCGCCCGTAGGTCAGATAGGCCTCTTTGGGCTTGCCTGCAAGCAGTGCTGCAGCACCCGCACTCGCCTCTATCAGCGATGCGGTTTTCTGATAGATCATCTTCAGATATCTCTCTCTGTCTGTATTAAAAGTTTTGGAGAGTGAAACATCCCCCAGCTCGCCGAGGCTTAGCTGCACAACGGCATTGGAAACCATTTTGGCGACTTCCGTACTGATATTGCTTAACTCTAGAAAACCTTTGGAGTAAAGGATATCTCCCAGCATAATCGCTGTTTTGTTGCCGTAGAGTGCGTTGAGAGAGGGTTTGCTGCGACGGGTATAGGCATCATCGATCACATCATCATGCAACAGACTGGCCGCATGGATCATCTCGACCACTGCTGCAGTTTTAACCGCTGCCAGATGATTGCCCGCGATCTTTAAAATGAGCTTTGCTCTCAGCCTTTTTCCTGCCGGAAGCTTTGCATAAAGTGTGCTTACCTCTTTGTCTCCCAGTTCAGTAATGAACTGCCCTATCTTTCTCTCTACTGCACTTAACACTACTGTTTATCCTTATTCACACTGCGTAACGATATTACCCACAAGCTCGATGAAGATGCTGTTGACACGGTTGTCGATATCACTATCAATCACGGTTTGCTTGATCATCCTCTCATGCTCATCCTCCAAGCCTTTTTCCTCCAGCATTTTTTCAGCAACGGCCAGGCGTCTGAACATCTTCTCTACTTCCATCTCAACGATGTTCTGGTTTGCTGTCCTGGCAATCGAAAAATAGTTGGATTTTGGTGTCCCTACAAATGCGTCATCATCATCAAAAATATTCATATTTTATTCCTTATTTTTTCTCTGTAGTACTCTTCCGGTTCTCTTAAAAAAAGATATTATAACCAAAATCTTTTAACTGTCTCTTTTCACTTTATAGATCACCGCATACATCAGCGGTACATAGTAGAGATTCAATACCGTTGCCCAGGCGATACCAAACCCGAGCGAGATCGCCATCGGCTGAAGGATCAGCGCCTGTCCGCTGGCAAAAAAGATCATCGTAAAGAGCCCCAGTACTGTCGTAACCGATGTAAGCAGGATCGGTCTCAGCCTCTGCCCTGCCTTCTCCATCAGCTTGGCATCATTTTTGCTTCCCCTGATAAAACTCAGCATAATCAGCCCGTCATTGACCACCACACCGGCGAGCCCGATCAATCCCATCACCCCCGGCATCGTCAGATTGATCCCCATCACATAGGTGCCTATCAGCGCTCCGACAATGGAGAGCGGTATTGTCGAGACGATGATAAGCGGCAGGACCAGCGAGTTGAACATCCATACCAGAGAGATAAAGATGAGAAAGACAGCGATAAGCGCAGCCTGTGTCATCTCCCTTTTGATCTGTTGGTTCTCTTTCTCTTCCCCCTTGACAATCACCTTTAGTCCTTCATCCTCAAACATACCAAGCAGGGGCCTGATCTTCTCCATGACTTCTGTTGCCAGAACCCTGCTGCTGTCTACCCTGGCGGTCACACTGCTGACTCTCTCTCCATCCTCTTTAAATATTTTGACAAAGCTCCTCTTGTAAGTAAAGTCACACACCTCATCCAGCCTCACCACATTCTGACCGTCAGGTGTCGTCAGAGTGACAGAAGCAACCTGCAGGCGCTTATCCTTGTTGGGATCCTCGATACGCACGCGCACCAATCCGCTCTCATCAAACATCTTTCCATACTCGCCTTTGAGGAAGAGCCCTTTCAGCTCGGAAGTGACATAGGCTTCGGTGATCCCAAGCATCTGCCCATATTCATTGACCCTCAGCTTAAGCTCCTTCACCCCCTCTTTGACATTGTCTGCGATATCAAATACACCTTCTATCCCGGCAAGTTCGTTTTTAAGCCTATGCAGGGCATCAAGCTTCTTCTCCTCATCCATACTGCTCAGCCCGATCTCAATATCATGTCCGACGATCCCTGTCTGAGGGACAAAAAGGTTGATCTGGCTGAAAAGTTTTTCTCCATTGGGTGCCTTCAGCTCCCTGAGTCCGTCGAGCAGATCTTTTTGGGTTGCCAGCGCAATCTCCTGCGCCTTTCTGGGCCTGATCATATCACTGCCGTCATACTCCAGCGAAAAGATAGGATTGAGATAGGTATCGAAGAAATTCTCGGGTGCTTTCTCATGCAGGTTGATAAAGATATGGAAAAGATTGTCTCCCGTTTCAAAGGTCTGGTCAGAGTTGACAAAAAGTCCGACCACCGAGGTGATGGAGGATACCTCACCTTTGCCATAATACGCCATCAACTGCTTCTCGATCTGCGTGACAACCTCTTCCGTATCTTCAAGCTGATAGTTGACATCTACTTTTCCGTTCAGATAGATCTGTGTGGAATCAAACTCCGGAAAGAGCTGGAATTTGGTGATACTCATCATGCCGGCGGTAGCAAGCAATATCCCTCCGACCAGGAGCGCCAGAGAGCGTCTCTTTCGTACCAGCAGCCTGCCGAGTATCCCTTCATAGACACGGTCCATGCGGATCCAGAAATCATTTTTGGTATGCGCTTGATCCGCATCGCTCCTTGTAAAGAGCTCCTTGGAGTGAAGCGGAAGGAAGTAAAAGGCTTCAAAAAGCGAACTGATCAGCAAAATGGAGATCATCACAGGCAACACCTTCATGAACATCCCCATCTGCCCGCTCAGTATCAGCAGCGGCAGGAAGGCGAAGACTGTCGTCATTGTAGCGGTCAGTACCGCAGGGAACATCTCCACCGATCCGTCTATCGCCGCCTGCCTTGGAGATTTGCCCATCTCCATGTGCCGGTAGATGTTTTCTGCCACGACGATCGCTTCATCCACCAGCATCCCCAGTGCGATCAGTGCTCCAAGCAGTGTCAGCATATTGAGGCTGTAGCCGATCTGGTCAGCCCCGATGAGGGTGATCATAAAACTCGCCGGGATACCGATCGCGACAACCGCAGCGATCTTGTAGTTGACACTCATAAAGAGTGCCAGGAAGACCAGGACCAGTCCAAAAAGGATATTTGAAGAGACAAGGTTGAGACGGTTCTTGATCCAGACAGAAGTATCCGTATAGGCCTCCAGGGTCACCCCTTCGTACTCTTTTTGTACTTCCGCCAGCATCGCTTTGATCTCCTTGCTCAGAGCAATGGCATTCCCCTCTTTTGTCTTGTTGATATTGAGCGAGATATTGCGCACACCGTTGAAGTGCGATATCTCGCTGCTGTCGCTCAGCCCGAAGCTCACGCGGGCGATATCCCCCACCCGTACACGCTTGCCCCCTACGGTGATCAGCGTCTCCTCCAGGGCCTTGGCACTTTTTTCCCCGTTGATCGTGGAGATATAGAGGTGGCTTCCCTTCTGCTCGATGGTCCCGATAGGGAAAATGGAGCTGAGAGAGCCGATCGCACGGAAAACCGACTCTTTCGGCAAACCGTAAGCGATCAGTTTTTGCTCATCGATATGGATAAGCACCTCGTCATCCGCATCTCCGCGTATCGTAATACCGCTCAGCTCCTTATAGGTACTCAACCTGCTCTTGAGATCATCGGCGATCGTCAAAAGCCTTTTGGTGGGGAGATCACCGGAGATGGCCACAAGAAGCAGCGGAAACTCCTGTATCGCGATCTTGGCGATAGGCTCATCCATATCGGAGGGAAGATCACGCCTGATATTGGCGACCACATCTTTGACATCACTGAGGACAAGCTGGTTGTCACTGCCTGTTTTGATATCGGCTTTGATAAAGAAAAGTCCATTCTGGATGATCGTTTCGATATTGTCGATCTCGGAGATGCTTCCCAGCTCATCTTCGATATTTTTGACCGCCATTTTATCAAGCACATCCGCACTGGCGCCCGGATAACCGCCGGTAATACTGATCTGGTCGAGCTCTGCGGGAGGGAATATCTCTTTGGGAATGTTTTGGTAGGAGAAGATAGACAAAAGCAGCAGGAATGCCAGAAGGATATGATTGATGATCGGCCGGTCTATCGCAAAGGTGACGAAGGAACGTATCATGCTATTCTCCCTCTTTGATCACAAAGATCGTATCTGTCACCCTGTTTTTGAACTTCAGTGCCTCCACTTTCTGTTCCAGCAGCTGCTTCTCCGCCTCCAGTACGGAGACATGTTGCCCAAGGCGGTTCACCTCCCTGCTCTCATAATAGATCTGATTGCTCAGGTAGATCTTGATCAGGCTGAGTATCAGTACGATTGCCATGGAGATCATGATGATCATAAACATCTTGAAAGTGATACCGTTAGGCTCTTTGCTCTTCCGCTTGACTGCCATCAGCTGCTCTTTGTAAATCTGAAACTTCTCAGTTTTGCCGAACGGCTGCGCGGATTCATTTTCAGCTCTTCTTTCCCCGCAGTGACCGGTTTGCGCCGGATCGGTTTGCCGAGCGCATGGTCATTGCCGCAGGTACACCGCATCGCCTGGGGATCACAGATACAGGAGGTACTCCACTTTTTAAACCGGTTTTTCACCAGCCTGTCCTCAAGCGAATGGAACGTAATCAGTGAGACGATCTCATCCTGATAGTGTCTCTCCTCCAGCGCATCCAGCAGTCCCTCGATCTCTCCCAGCTCATTATTGACCTCGATGCGTATCGCCTGGAACATCAATGTCGCCGGATGTATCTTGCCGTGGCTTCCCAGAACATCGACAGCGATCTGGGCAAGTTCTTTCGCCGAGTTGATCGGCGCCCGGCTCCGTGCATCCACGATAGCGGCTGCCAATTTTTTATAGGGTTTGATCTCGCCGTAGGTATCAAAGAGATACTCCAGCTTCTCTTTGGGGTACTCATTGACCACCTCATAGGCACTGAGCGGTGCGGTGGCATCCATGCGCATATCGAGTTTTTCCGAGTTGAAACTGAATCCCCGCTCCATCTTGTCAAGCTGCAGGGACGAGACACCGAAATCAGCCAGTACGCCTGTGATGGGGCTTTCGGTCAGTGTAGGGAACAGCGTCGCGAAGGTCCCTTTATAAAGGGTACTTCTTTCAGCGAACGGCTCCAGTCTTTTTTTCGAAAAGGCCAGGGCCTCTTCATCCCGGTCAATACCGATATGTCTGATATGTCCGTATCTCCTAAGCATCTCTGAGCTATGCCCGGCATAGCCCAGAGTACAATCGACGAAATATCCCGCCTTGATCTCTTTGAAACTTTCCAGGACCTCTTCAAGCAAAACGGGAATATGGGGAGTCTGCACAATACACCTTTATAAAATATAAGGCATTATCCATGCCCTTAAAATATCAATGATATAATAACAAAATATTCCTAACAAAGGTTGCCCGTGGCAGATAAACATTTTATCGAAGAGATCAAACGCGTTTCACTCTCAATGTTCAATAAAAACTTCTTCAGTGTTTACCACGGTTCAATCTCGGCACGCATCTCGATCAACCAGTTCATCATCAACCGCAAAGATACGATCCTGAACGAAATCACAGAAAACTGTATGGTGAGACTGGACTATACCCAAAGAGATTACAGGTGGTCAGAGGCGAGCCAGGATGTATATATCCACGAACATATCTATGAGATGATCCCCAATGCCAAATATATCTCTTTTACCATGCCGCCCTATGCAACCGCCTATTCCCTTAAGCACGGCAAGGTGTCCCCGCAGGACTACCATGGCAAAAAAGTGCTGGGAGATATCACCATCTACGACCCTAAAAACATCGATGACTGGATGGAGAGAGCGCAGTATGAGATCCCGAAATTTTTCCAGCATCACGAAAGCCACCTGATACTGATCAAAGGGTTTGGCGTAATCTCTTATGACAGGGATATCATAGAGATGGCAAAGAAAGTCGCCGTGCTGGAAAACTCCTGCAGGCTTCTGGCACTCGGTGCAAACCTTTAAAAGAGCTCCTCTCTCTGTCCCATTGAGCTGATACCTCTCCACAAAAAGGCATCTCTGCTTATCATTCTCAGGAGCTCTTAGAGAAAAGATATGCATAAATATAAACTTACTTCTGCTATACTCTAACACATTGCAAAGCGGATAATAAAAATGAATCAAACCCAAAAAAGACTAAGTATCATCAACCTGGCCATATCTATCACGGATATTGAAACGATTCAGCTGCAACTCTCCAAACTGAGACTGCTCAGGGCAGACCCTCGAATCCGAAAAATCATTGATGCCCTGGAGTCTGAAAGCTATGCCCAGGCACAGATCATGATACAGGAGTACATCGACAACCCGGTACAGGAGGTGCATCAGCGCATCCCCGAGGGGGAAACCAAACCTACCTATACAAAAAGAGAACGTGACCTTATCAAGCAGTTTGATCTTTTTATCTCGGAGGGGAGCGGGGAAAAAGAGAGGGAGATCGTAGATATCGACCAGTACCTTCAAAGCAGCCCCCTATCCTCCAGAACAGACGCAAAACCCGATCTGGACAAACTGCTTGAGATGGATGAACAAGCATCCAGAAAGAGGGATGAGCATATCAGTTGTCAGGAAGATCTTCTCTTGACCACGGAGAATTCACCGGCAGAGACACCTCTGCAAAAAACCGATCAGCACAACGAAGATCTCTTAAAAGAAGAGGAGGAACGGACAATCCCGGATGAAATACCCGGGAGAGAGCACATCGAAGCGCGCACCCAAGAAGAGGAGCAAACCCCAGAAGCAGAAACAGACACGCTTTCCCAAAATGAAGCAGGACTTTCCGGAGCCCAGGGGTTCTCAGACAAGACAAACAGCGCACCAGAGAACGATACACGCTATCGGCCTATCTTCTCGATCGAACAGCAGTTTCATGATCTCGCCCAAAAATATCCTCTGCTTGTCAGAAGTGCCCATCCCTTTGAATCCGTCAAGCAATGGATAGAACAGGTCAGAGATGAACACGGCTATACGAAAAACGATGTGGAAAATATAGTCATGAAGGCGCTCAAGCTGGCTGAAGAGGATTCTCCCTCTCTCCGTGCCGAAGCGGCAGAACTTCTGCTTCTCTCAGGCCTGACAGAAGACGAGTTCGGGCAACTGATCCTTGCCAGAGAGTTTTTTAAAGGAAGGTTCCTGGAGAGGAATATCTCCGAAGCCTTTAGACGTATAGAGTATCTGGCGACAAGGGAATATCCTGAAGCGATCTGTGACCTTGCACAGTTTTACGAACACGGGATAGGCACAGGCAAAAACAAAAAAAAGGCAAAAGCGCTCTATCAGAAAGCAATGCATCTGGGCATCAAACGGGCCGCAATGCACTTTGAACGCTTAAACAAAGGAGGCCTTTTCTCTCTCTAGCCCTCCTTCTTTACCTTGCGTATCCCTTCCAACGCCACATCGACCATTTTATCGATCTCCTCATAGGAGATCGTATAGGGCGGCATAAAGTAGACAACATGCCCCAGAGGCCTGAGCAGCACCCCCCGGCTCAAAGCATACCGGTAGACACTGATACCGACACGCTCTTCGGCACTGTATCCCTGCAGCTCAATAGCGGTGATCATCCCCTGTTGTCTTATCTCCTTCACATTTGGAAGCGCAGCGATCTTCTCTGCCCTTTCCCATATATAACGGCTTTTCTCCCGATTATTGCCAAGGACATCCTCTTGTTCAAAAAGTTCCAGTGTTGCAAGTGCAGCCGAACAGGCGAGCGGGTTCCCCGTGTAGGAGTGGGAGTGCAAGAAGGCTTTGTACTCAGTATAGTCACAGTAAAAAGCACTGTAAACCTCATCCGTGGTCATTACAACAGAGAGTGGCAGGTAACCTCCCGTCAGCCCTTTGGAGAGTGTCATGAAATCCGGAGAGACCCCGGCATGTTCACAGGCAAACATTTTCCCCGTCCTTCCAAACCCTGTCATGATCTCGTCAGCGATCAGGTGCACGCCGTATCTTCGTGTAAGTTCCCTCGCACCGACAAGATAAGCGGGATGATACATATGCATATTCCCTGCCCCCTGTACCAGAGGCTCCAGGATCAGCGCAGCGATTTCATCGGCGTGTTGATGCAGTACCTTTTCAAGTATACCGAGCGCTTCATCCGCAGCCTCCCGGCTCTGATCCGCGGGTACGGGTACCTGCCTGTTGGCTATCAGCAGCGGTTCATAGGTCTCCTTGTAGAGCGCGACATCCCCCACACTCAATGCACCGATGGTCTCTCCATGATAGGAGTTTGTCAGCGAGAGGAAAAGCGGTTTTCTCTTCCCCCTGTTAAGATGGAAGTGGTAGCTCATTTTGAGCGCTGCCTCAACAGCACTTGAACCGTTATCCACATAGAATACCCTGTTCAGCCCGACAGGGGTGATATCGACAAGTTTATGCGCCAGCTCAATGGCCGGCTCATGGGTAAATCCGGCAAGGAGCACATGTTCAAGCGTTTCAAGCTGTGCTTTGATCTTTTCATTGATATAGGGATTGGCATGGCCGAAGAGGTTGACCCACCACGAACTCACTGCATCGATATAGCTGTTCCCCTCAAAATCATAGAGATAGACCCCCTTGCCAGACTTGATCGGGATGAGAGGCAAGGTCTCATGATCTTTCATCTGTGTACAGGGGTGCCAGATCACTTCCAGGTCCCTGCGCATCATTTCATTGTTTTTAGATACCATCTTGATCCTTCACGCTGCCCTTTTAATTTATTATTGGATAGAATATTGTACAAATTTTTCAATTGAAGGCAGATAAAGTATGATTAGTTGGATGCAAAGGCATAATAAATATCTTGTATGGACGATCTGGGTAGCTACCATCGCGTTCATCGGTGCAGGTTTCGTAGGATGGGGAAGCTACAGTTTCGGATCAAAAGCCGGCAATGTGGCGAAGGTAGGAGAGATCGAGATTCCCCAAAGCAGGCTCAATATGGTCTACAGTGATATCTATCAGGATTACAACCAGAGAATGCAGGGACAGCTGGATGAGGCAAAAGCGAAAGAGCTCGGACTGGTGCAACAGGCTTTTTCCATCATAGCACTACAGACAAAAATACTCAACTTTGCCAAAGAGAACGGGATCATCGTTTCGGATGAAGAGGTAGCCGAAGCGCTCAAAGGTATCAGAGTGTTTCAAAAGAACGGACAGTTCAGCAAAGAGATCTATGACAGTTACCTGAAAAACCGCAGGATGACGGCAAAAACATTTGAGGGTTCCCTGAGAGAAGAACTCACCATTGCAAAAACGCTCAACCTTCTCACTGTCAAAGCACTCCCGTTTGAAAAAGAAGTCGTCTCTTCAGCGATCAATATCGCAGACAGAATTGCATACAAAGTGCTGACACCAGATGCGATCGAAGTGGAGATCAAAGAGGAGGAACTTCGCGCCTACTGGGAGGAGAAAAAAAAGAACTTCATGACCCCAAGAGCGTACAGGCTCTCTATCCTTTGGACAGAGAGTGCCGGGGCTGAAGTCACAGAAGAGGAACTTCAAAAATTCTTTGCTGAAAACAGTTTCAACTATACCGACCAGGAAGGCAAGCAGCTCACTTTTGAAGAGGCAAAAGAAGCGCTCACCGATGACCTGAAACTCAAAAAAAGCAAAAAAAGTGCACAAAAGGCATATATCGCATTTAAAAAAGGTGAATTGTCAAGCAGTGAGACATTGACACTCCCTGTCAATGATGCGAGACTTACTGCAGAAATATGGGAAGAGATCCAACAAAAAAGTGCCGGGGAGATCCTTAAACCGAAGATCGCCGATGGCCGTTATGCTACTCTCAAGATCGAAGAGGTGATTGAACCAAGAGCCAAAACCTTTGCAGAAGCAGAAGCAGAAGCAAGAACGATCTACAAGGCGGAAAAGCAGCAAGAGGCTCTCCAGGCACTGGCTGAAAAAACCCTCCAGAATTTTGACGATGCCAATACAACAACCTCGGAGTTCCTGACGCTGAATCAAAATGTAAATCTTGCACCGTTAAATTACGATGAAAGTTTACATTTTACCCAAAAACTCTTTACATCGACCGAAGAAAAAGGTATGATTAGTGTAGTGGATAAAGTTGTCATTTATAAGATACTGGAGCAGAAAGTGTTGCCGGCTGACGGGAATCAGAGTGCAGCGATCACGCAGACAGCAGACCAATTAAAAAAAGGTATCTTTGAAAATAATTTTCTTCAAATGCTTGACAAAAAATATCCCGTTGAAGTTTATGTACAAGGACTCACAAATTGAACAAGACAATTTTAGCTATCGATATCGGTTCCATTAATATATGTGCGATCATAGCTGAAATCAAAGACGGGAGAGTCCAGATACAGGGTCATGGCATCACAAGATCCCAGGGGGTAAAGAAAGGTGCCATTACCAATATCGAGCTCGCATCCAAGTCGATCAAAAAAGCGCTCAACGATGCAAAACGCATCGCAGGCAGCAATATCTCATCAGCAGTCGTTTCCATCTCAAATGCTTACGCAAAAAGCCTGAACTCTACCGGTGTTGTCAATATTCCGCATAAAGATATCTCCATCAAAGAGCTTGAACGGGTGATGAAAACCGCACTCTACAATGCGAATATCCCCAATGAGTTTGATATCGTACATGTGCTCCCCTACAACTTCAAGGTGGATGACCAGGACTTTATCGAAGATCCCTACGGGATGAATGCAAGCCGGCTTGAAGTCGATGTCAATATCATCATGACCCAAAAATCGAATCTCTCCAACCTGACCAAAGCCGTACGTTCTGCCGGTGTAGAGATCGAGGGCATCGTACTCAATGGCTATGCCTCTGCGATCGCTACAATGGACGAGGATGACAAGGAACTAGGTGTAGCAGTGATCGACCTTGGCGGACAGACCAGCAATCTGGTGATCCATACTGGCAACTCTATCAGGTACAATGATTTCCTTGGTGTCGGATCAAACCATATTACCAACGATCTCTCTATGGCGCTGCATACCCCTCTGCAGGTTGCCGAAAATGTCAAAATACGCCATGGCAACCTGAGCGAAACCAGCAATGAGATCATCGAACTTCCGATTATCGGTGATGAAGAGAGCCGCAACGGTGTTTCCCTTGATATCGTCCATTCGGTTATATTTGCACGGGTAGAAGAGACCTTGATGCTCTTGGCAAAGTCACTTGACAAAAGTGCGCTTAGAGAGCAGATCGGTGCGGGTATTATTCTGACCGGCGGTATGACGAAGCTCAAGGGGATGAGAGAGTTGGCCCAATCCGTCTTCCCGACAATGCCTGTACGCATAGGGTATCCGAATGAAGAAAGAATCGATGGACTTTTTGACGAGTTGAAGAGTCCCGAATTCTCTACCGCGGTAGGATTGGTACTTTACAGTGCAGGAGGACATACCGAATACGAGATCAACTTCAACCAGCAGTTGCTGCATTCAAAAACTGTCAGGAAAGAGGATCTCGGAGATATCAGGATCGTGCAAAGCAGCGAAAACAGAGAAGAGCAGAGTGCACTTCAGATAAAACCCGAGACAAAGAGAGAGACAAAGAAAGAGGAGAATATTATCTTTGATGATCTACCGGATATCGGCAAAGGAAATAATCATCCGATCAAAAAATTTGTCAACTGGGCGAAACAACTTTTCTAGTAGAAGATTAACATCACATAAAGGAGGAAACAATGGAAGATTTTGAGATAGAGATCACAGAGGCAAAATCAAGTACTACCGGCGCAAAAATCAAAGCAATCGGTGTCGGTGGCGGTGGTGGTAATATGATCAACCATATGATCAATGAAGGGATACACAGTATCGATCTCATCGTAGCCAATACAGACCAGCAGGCACTTGAGAGCTCGGTTGCACCTTACAAAATGCAACTTGGGATGAATGCAACCAGAGGGCTTGGTGCTGGGATGGTACCTGAAAAAGGTAGAGAAGCTGCACTGGAGAGTTTTGAAGATATCAAAACAATGCTTTCAGGTTCAGATATCGTATTTATCTCTGCGGGTCTTGGCGGAGGGACAGGTACAGGTGCTGCACCTATCATTGCCCAGGCTGCAAAAGAAGTTGGCGCATTGACAGTCTCTGTGGTTACCAGCCCTTTCAAATTTGAAGGACGCAAGAGAGCAAAACTTGCAAAAGACGGTCTCGAAGAGCTGAAAAGAGAAAGTGACTCTATCATTGTGGTTCCAAATGAAAAACTCCTTTCCATTGTAGAGAAGAACCTTGGTATCAAAGAGAGTTTCAGAATGGTTGATGATATTCTAGCTCAGGCAGTAGGCGGTATCTCTAAAGTGATCCTCTCCCATGGTGAGAACGATATCAACCTGGACTTTGCCGATGTCAAAACAGTCATGAGTCATAGAGGTCTTGCACTTATGGGTGCAGGATATGCATCAGGTAAAAATGCAGCCTATGATGCGGCAAAAGCAGCGATCGAATCTCCTCTTCTTGACAATATCTCCATTGACGGTGCGATGGGTGTGCTTGTACACTTTGATATCCACCCTGATTATCCTATTATGGAGATCGGTGAAGCAATGAATATCATTGAAGAGAGTGCGGATGAAGATGCTTCTGTCATCTTCGGTACGACGACCAATACCAATATGGCACCTGACGAAGTGAAGATCACTATCGTTGCTACCGGTTTTGAAGATCCCAATGCCGTTGCGGAGCCTTCGGTAAAAAAACAGGAGACACTGCTCAGCGGTACAACCACCACAGGCAATCTCAATAACCTTCGTTCCAAGATGGTTGTAGGCGGGTACAATGACAATGAAGATATTCTTGATGTACCTACATTTTTAAGAAAACAGATGGATTGATCCTCCATTTTTCTCCTTTAGTCTGTATAGAGAGAGTCTCTTCCCTCTCTTTATACCTCTTAGTCTTTCTCCTTTACCCTGCTGTTTACATTTTTTTGTTATGATTCCTTTACATTAATCTTAGAGGAATAAAAACCATGAAATATCTTAAACAATTCTCAACTGTTGCCTCTGCCACAGGGCTGGGATTGTTACTCTCTACCGGCCTTACCGGATGTGTCGGAGGAGGGGATCAACAGTCGCAGGAGCAACAGCAGGCAAAAGGGGCATTTGTCATCATTGAAGAGACTGCACCGGGAAAATACAAGATCAAAGATGAGTTCCCGGCTGAAGAGACGCGTATCGTACTCAAACAGCTGGACGGGACAGAAAAGGTAATGACAAAAGAGGAGATGGATGCCCTTCTCAAGGAAGAAGAGGCAAAGATCGACAACGGTACTTCAAACCTTACCCAGCCGCAGATGTCTGCACAGGGAGGGATGGGACTTGGTGAAGCGATCCTGGCAAGTGCTGCCGGAGCCATTATCGGGTCATGGATCGGAAGCAAGCTCTTTGGCAACCAGAACTTCCAGAACAACCGTAAAGCAGGCTACAAAAGCCCTTCAACCTTCAGCAGAAGCCAAAGCAGCTTCAACAAGCCGGGTACGACAACGTCAAGTTCCAGGAAGAGCGGCTTTTTCGGAAACTCACAGGGCAGCTCAAGGAGCAGCAGCTTTGGAGGATAAGAGATGAAACTGCAAAAAACCGCTCCGCTTGATACTGCCTATCTTGAATCGCTCGGCTTCGTATGGCATACTGACAGCGATGAGAGCAGCTACATTGCTGATGAGCTGGTTGTCATCGATCCGATGGAGGCTGAAGCATACTATGAAGCCGGCAATACCCTTTACGAGATGTTTATCGAAGCAGCCCAGCATGTCATCGACAATAATCTTTTTCATGAGATCGGAATCCCCTTTAACCTTGTCGAGATCATCAAAGAGTCCTGGGAGAATGAGGTACACTGGCACCTCTACGGACGTTTTGATCTTGCAGGCGGGATTGACGGAAAACCGATCAAACTGCTGGAGTTCAATGCAGACACCCCTACGGCACTCTTCGAGACCGCGATCATCCAGTGGGCGATGCTTAAACAGAACGATATGGACGAAGAGAGCCAGTTCAATGGTCTCTATGAGGCACTCGTGGAGAATTTTCAGAGGCTTGTCACACTTGAAGAGAGCGTAGAAGCCTTTGAGGAGAACTATGAGGGATGGAAGTTCCTTTTCACCTCCATACGAGGCAATGCAGAAGAGGAAAATACTGTCAGACTCCTTCAGCATATCGCCTCCGAGGCGGGGTATATCACCGAGTTTGCCTATATCGATGAGATAGAGTTCAGTGAAGAGGAAGGGCTCTTCTTTAATGGAGAGAACTATGAATTGTGGTTCAAGCTGATTCCCTGGGAAGATATCGCACTCGAAGAGTCCGACCTGGCGATGCTCCTTACTGATATCATCAAAAACCAAAAGGCGATCATCTTCAACCCGGCCTATACTCTCCTCTTCCAAAGCAAGGGGATTTTAAAGATCCTATGGGACCTCTACCCCAACCATCCGCTGCTGTTGGAAAGCAGCTTTGAACCGCTCCAGGGGCAAAAACAGGTAGGCAAGCCTGTCTTCGGGAGAGAGGGCGGCGGTGTTGCCATCATCGATGAGAAGGGGACGGAACTGGAGAAGATCTCCAGCGAATACGAGAACCACAAAATGCTCTACCAGGCCTATACGGAACTCCCGACAGACACAGAAGGATTCAGTTACCAGGCCGGGGTCTTCTATGCCTACGAGGCCTGCGGGCTGGGGTTCAGAAGAGGTGGAATGATCCTCGACAATATGGCGAAATTCGTTGGCCATATCGTCCGCTGACCGTTTCAAAACGGTTGGTTTTCCATCTCTTCTATCCGATACTTTTTTTCTTTGATTATCGTTCAAAACCTTTACAAAACCCATCTATCCTGTTATGATTTAAAAAGGGGAAAAGTATTTCCTTCTAAAAAAGTGCCAAAGGAATAATAATGAAAAAAAGCCTATCGATCCTTCTCTGTGCAACACCTTTGCTGTTGACTATGCCCCTGGCCGCCGATAATGTAACAGACCCTATCCAGACGGCACTGAAAGCCTATAAAGACAAAGAATACAAGCTGGCCATAGAGGAGCTGAAGTATGCTACCGCTGCACTCCAGAAGCTTGATGCGGAAGAGAACAGAAAACTCCTTCCCGATCCTTTGGAGGGGTGGGAAAAAAAAGAAGGCGATGAGAGCGGACAAGCCGCGATGAATATGTTCGGCGGCGGTTCCATGACTACGGCGGAGTATACACGTGGAGATGAGCATATAGAGATTCAGATCATTGCCAATTCACCGATGATCGCAACGGTTGCGATGATGATCAACAACCCTATGTTTTCAGGCGCAGAGGGAGGCGAACCCTACCGCTATAAAAAACTGAAAGGGATCAAGGAAAAAAACGGGGATACCACAGAGATCACCCTGCTCATGGCCGGCCAGATCATGATCAAACTCACCGGACAAAGGTTGAAAGAGGAGAGTCTGCTTGAAGCGTATCTGCAGAAAATGGAGTTGCAAAAGATCCAAAGCAAATTACTGCAGTAAAATCGTGCGGAGAGCGATACCCTTTAAACGATAAGATCTTCCGGCTCTTTTTGAGGACATGGTACCGAAACGAGTTCAGGAGTATGGCTATCCAGTCTTGCCGCAGTGAGCCGGCCGTTCCACACACATCCCGTATCCAGGGCAAGGACATGCTCATCCTGATAGTAGCCCAGCGCGGACCAGTGTCCAAACACGATCTTCAGATCCACGGATTTTCTGTCAGCCACATGAAACCAGGGCTTCATCCCTTTCTCCTCAAGCTTCTTGTCTGTCGGAGGGCCTTTTTGGTCGAAGTCGAGCCTGTGGTCTCTGTAGCAAAAACGCATCTGTGTAAAGGTACTCAGGATATACCGTTCGATATCATCAATGCTTGCGCTGCGGTCAAAACGGTCACAGGTATGGTGAAACATCTTCTCCAGCCATACTTTCACTTCCTCCTCATCTGCCTGCAGCCTCTCTTCGATCTGCCTGGCATAGCGTATCGCCATCCCCAGATCGAACTCCGGAGAGATCCCCGCATGAGCCATACAGTAACCCAGCTGATAGTCGATATGCAAAAAGCGCTGATGACGCAACCAGTGGATATACATCTCGGCGTGGGGGGAGCGGAGGATCGGATCGAGAAATCGGTTGCTCTTTCTTACCGCATAATAGGCTGCGATCAGTGAAATATCATGATTGCCAAGCACAATCTCAACACTCTCTTTGATACTGTAAATGTACTCCAGTGTCGCCAAAGAGTCTTCACCCCTGTTGACAAGATCACCCACCAGCCACAGTCTATCTTCTTCAGGGTCAAACCGGATCTCATCAAGCAATCTTCTAAAAGCGCCATAACAGCCCTGAAGATCACCTATCGCCCATATCGCCACCTATATTCTCCTCTCACAACCCAGTTTCTCTCGATACGCTACTACTTTTTCCTCGAAGTTCATCGCTGCATAAGCCGGTGAAGGCGAAGGAAGATAACAGATCTCTATCGACAGATGGGAGAAGTGTTTCTTGAAAAGTGTCTCCGCTTTCTTCCCTGTAAAACAGACCTTATTGATCTTCGGGTACTTTTCCAGCAGGGCTTCGATATCATTGACGTTTTCTTCTTCAAGACAGCTGTCCGATGAATTCTTCCTTTGACAGGAAGCGACCATATCCCAAAGGCCGACTTTCGCCTCTTTGAGCAGCCATATCTTCTGGTCGCGGTTATTGATAGGATAGCCTGTAAGCGCCTCCATAATCTTCCAGAACTGGTTCCGGGGATGGCCATAATAGAAGTTATTCTCAAAGGACTGGATACTGGGGAATGATCCCAGTATCAAAATCTCCGTATCTTTAAAAACAATGGGGTTAAAAGGATGTTCTAACATTTCACTGCTCACTGCTACCTGCTCCCTCCTACTTACTATCTATTTACATGCCTTTTGCATGTTTCGGATCATCAGTACCAACAACGCCAGAGAGAAGATCTTGAAGTTGATCTCGCTGCCTTTATGTATATTGGTAAACGTCTGGCTCTGGGTTGCCGCCTCCCCTGCCTGCTGCATCGCAACGATATCCGGGAGGTAGTAGTGCGCAAACATCAGGCCCGTAGCGATCACAAAGAAAGTTGCAACCTGCGTGATCCAGTCTCTCTCGAACTTTTTATATTTGTACCCTTCATAGAGAATGACTGCAACCACTGCAATGTTCACAAGATAGGAGAGACAGACAAAGTTCTCGGTCATGATCTGCCCCTCCTGGTAGTGGCTAAGCACCTCCGTGCCCAGCCAGGAAGCAGTATTGAACGTCACCGGTGCGACCACGACACCCGCAAAAAGCCCTGCACCGAGCATCACGCCAAGCAGTATCAGATATGCCATCGTTGCTATTCTAAAATATTTGTTCATTTTTATCCTTTAAACTTGATCACAAATCCTCTGTCAAAGCCGGCAAGGTCTTGATAAAACTCAATAAATTCTATCTCAAAATCTTTAACAAAGGTTTCTATCGGTGCTTTCTGGTCATACCCCATCTCACAGACAAGATACCGGATACCGCGGCGGGAGACATCGGTGATGATCTGCCTGAGCAATTCATCTCCTGCCTTTCCTCCAAAGAGTGCTTCTTTGGGTTCATAGTCCACGACATTGGACTCCAGGATAAAATCCTCGGCAATATAAGGCGGATTGGAGACCACAAGCTCCAGCGCCTCAGGCACCTCATCAATCAGATTTGATTTTCTCAGCTCTATCCGATCTTCCAGTCCGAACTTCCGGATATTTCTGCCGGCAACCTTAAGCGGTGTATCACAGATATCTGTCGCGATGATATGCAGCTGCGGAAACTTTCTTGCCAGGACTACGGAGATCGCACCGCTGCCGACGCCTATCTCTCCGATAAGTCTCATCCTCTCTTCTTCAATGATCTGCGCTACCTTGTCGATGAGTATCTCTGTCTCAGGACGCGGGATCAGAACGCCCGGCTCCACTTCAAGCTCGATATCATAAAAACTCGCACTTCCGGCAATATACTCATAGGGCTCATGTTTGGCACGGCGTTCTACCAGCCTTTTGTAGCCTTCTGTATCTTCTATCACTTCGTCACAATGGAGATGAAGATAGAGGCGCTCCTTCTGTAGATGATAGGCCAACAGGAGCTCCGCTTCAAAAAGAGGCCTTTCACACGCCTCCGTCAGCTCTTTTTGGGCCCACTTCAATACCTGGGATATCGTCAAGCGACCTCCTTTCTCTTCTGAACTCTTATCCATCACGACTTCATGCTATCCTTTGCAGCTATCGTCGCCGATAAACGTAAAGATGCCATCTTTAGGGAGTTCACTCTCTTCACCGACCACCACACCGGTAGCATCATATCCGAGCGCTTTGAGCCTCTCCAGCACCGGCGGATGGGTATAGTAGAAGAAGATCACCAGGGGATGCGACTTGGGAAAAGCCTTGTTTTCCGTAATCAGTTTGAGCAGCGCGGATACCAGGTTTTCCCTTCCTCCCATATGCGAGCCGAACTCATCCGCCGCATATTCGTTATGGCGGCTGACATAACTCATAAACGGCGTAAAGAGAAAGCTTACCAGGGGCAGCAGCACCAGGAACATCGCGATCTGTACACCCGCATGCTGCATCACCCCCATCTCCAGAAAGAGCGATTCGGGCAGATGGCCGAAGAGATAGAATGCGATGAAGAGCAGTAAGCCCATCAAACCGATATTTTTCCAGATATCCCCATGCGAGAAGTGCCCAAGCTCATGGCCGAGTACGGCAAGCAGCTCTTTGGTATTGAGCTTTTCCAGCAGCGTGTCAAAAAGTACGACCCGTTTGCTCTTCCCCAGCCCGCCAAAATAGGCATTCAGACGGCTGTCACGCTTGCTGGCATCCATCTTGAAGATCCCGTCGCTCTTCAGCCCTGCCTGCTCCATCAGCTTCGTGATCTCCTCCTTGAGCTCCCCCTCTTCGATCGGCTCGAACTTGTTGAAGATCGGCGCGATCAGTGTGGGATACAAGACGTTGATCAGCAGCGCGACGGCAAAGATCAGCACAAACCCCCAGAACCACCACATCGCAAAGTGTGTGATGATCCATGCCAGGAAGGCAAAGAGCGCTCCCCCGAAAAGAAAAAACATCAATGCCGACTTGAGCATATCCGAGATAAAAAGTGCGGGGGTCATCTTGTTAAACCCGTACGCTTCGTCGATCTTGAATGTCTGGTAGAGTTCAAAAGGCAGTCCTACAATATAGTTGACCACGATAAAGCCATACAGAAAGAGTACGGCATTCAACAGGGCGCCCTCCACCTGCACTGCGCCGGAGAGCCATGCAAATCCCGCCATGACCCACCAGAGGAACATCAGGTAATCCACAAATATTTCTATCAGAGAGAGCTTCTCTTTGGCTACGGCATAACTGCCCGCCGTGAAATATTTCTCTGCGCCCATAAGCACCGGTGCTTTGCACTTCTCCTGGTTGATATAGCCTATCTGCATCACCGAGATATAGACTCTCAGCAGAAAATAGAGCGAATAGAGTCCTATCACTGTCCCTAACATAGCTCTCCTTTGTAATCATTGTCTGGAATATACCTAATCAAGGCTTAAAAACTACTCTATCTGTTATAATTCCGTAACTCATATTTTATAGGATTTACCATGGCGCTGATCGACCTCTTTCATATCAAAAAACAGTATGATGTCAAACTTCTGCTTGATGATGTTGACTTTCATCTGAACGAAGGGGAGAGAGTGACGATCATCGGACAGAACGGTTGCGGGAAATCGACCTTGATGAAGATCATTACGGGAAGCGAGGAACCCACCGAGGGAAAGATCGTCATCGACAAGTCTGTACAGATAGAGATGCTGCAGCAGCACCCGAAATTTGCACCGGGGTTGACTGTCCGCCAGGCCATAGAGAGTGAGCTGACAGAGCTCAAAGAAGCGAAAAAAAGCTTTGATGAGATCAGTGCCCGACTTGCCACGGACTTTGACAACCCGGAGCTGCTCAAAGCACATGAGAAACTCAGCAACTATATCGACCACCACAATGCCTGGAATCTTGATGACAAGATCGAACGCGTGCTTCAGGAGTTTCAACTCAAGGAGTATGAGGATCGGCCGGCCATCACACTCTCGGGAGGGGAGCAGCGCCGTGTTGCGCTTGCCGGGCTGATCCTCAAAAAACCCGATGTGCTCCTGCTGGACGAACCGACCAACCACCTGGATGTCTATATGGTGGAGTTTCTTGAGGAGATGCTCCTCAAAGAGAAGTTCACCCTGCTCTTTATCTCCCATGACAGGCACTTCATCGATACGATCGCCACACGTGTCATAGAGGTGGACAACCAGAAGCTCGTCTCCTATAACGGCGGCTATATGCGCTACCTGGAGCAGAAAGAGGCGCGCATGAAATCGATGCAAAAAAGCCACGAGAACCTGCTGCGTCTGCTGAAGCAGGAAGAGGCATGGCTGGCGAAGGGGGTCAGAGCAAGGGAAAAACGTAACCAGGGACGCAAAAAGCGTGTCTTTGAACTGCGTGAAGAGGCAAAAACAAATCCGACGCTGATCCGCAAAATGATGATCGAACTGGAACGGGAGAAAAAACACTTCAACCGTGAAGAGAGCGTGTCGCGCAAAAAGATGCTCTTCGAAATCGACCATCTCTACTACAGTGTACCGGGGAAAAAACTGATCGAGGATTTCACTACACGTATCCTGCAAAAAGACAAGATCGCCATTGTCGGTGTCAACGGTGCGGGCAAATCCACCCTGCTGAAGCTGATGCTGGGCCGTATCAAGCCCGACAGCGGGATCATCAAACAGGGGGATTTCTCCATCGGCTACTTTGACCAGCACCGCGAAATGCTCAATGACGAAAAATCACTCATCGAGACTTTCTGTCCGGACGGCGGTGACAGGGTGGAGGTGCAGGGGAAAAATATGCATGTCTACGGCTACCTCAAAAGTTTCCTCTTTCCCAAAGAGTTTCTGGACAAAAAGGTCGGTGTACTCAGCGGCGGGGAGAAGAACCGTGTAGCCCTCGCCCTGCTTCTGACCAAAAAAGTCGACTGTCTGATCCTGGACGAACCGACCAATGACCTGGATATCCAGACGATCAACATCCTCGAGGAGAAACTGATCAATTTCCCCGGTGCGATCCTTTTCGTTTCCCATGACCGATACTTCATCGACAAGATCGCTTCAAAACTCTTTATCTTCAAGGGCAACGGCGTGGTAGAGGAGTCCTATCAGAGCTACACAGAGTATCTCAGTATCGAAAAAGAGATCAAAGAGCTCGGCGAGATAGAACAAGAGAGTGCCGACAATGCAGCGAAGAAGGAAGAAGAGAAGCCGAAGGCCAAAAAACAGACCAAGCTCAGCTACAAACAGCAGCAGGATTTTGACAACCTACCCGCACAGATCGAAGCACTCGAAGCGAAAATAGATGAACTCAACAACTGCCTGCAAAACCCGGAATGCTACCAGCAGAAAGGACTCACCGCTATTTCTGAAGAGCTTGCCAAAGCAGAAAAAGAGTACGAAGAGATAAGCGACAGATATCTGGAAGTGCTTGAGATCTACGAGGAGCTGCAGGAGCAGTAGTATACAAGCGGGTATTTTATCTCGTTTCCAATCTCCTGATCGGGAATGTGCCCTGACCAAAGGGAGGAAGTGCCCTTGGGATGTATACCTTACATTAATGCCACCATTTCATGTTTATTCCATATCCAGAGATACGACGAGTAACGTTTAAAATGTGCAATCAAAAAGCCGCTCACGGGTTTTTGATTGGTCTCCTCTGGCTTGTTAGGCCACAACAATATCGCTGTTAAACCACCGAAATACCAAGGTGTCCCCAAATGTAATAAGAAGACAAACATGGTATTCATGACATTACCATCGACTTCTGGAATGTGAAAGGCAAATGCAAGTAAAGATGTAACCGGAATGGCAACAACCAAAGGAGACACAAATTTGCCAAGATACTTCCGTAGTGAAAGCATAGTTGGATACATGATCCCCCAAGTAATCAAAACATATAGAATCAATAATGGAATTCCTAACATTGTCGTTGCTCGACGTGACGCATCGTCCTCTACACAGGGATTAATGACGCATTTCAAATAATCCATCCCATACAGTATGACCAGCGTAAGTATTAAAGAAACAATGATCGCAAATAGTTTTGTTTTCATGAATGGTGCTGTTGCCTAACTATTTATTCAACCAACACTTTGTACAAATGAGCCGGAAATCTCAAGGATGACCAACAAAAAATGTGCGTTTATTGGATAAAGTTCCCTCTTTTTGAATATTTTACAGCAAAATAGGCCAAAATTCCTAAAAGTACCCAAAATAGAATGTGTTTTTTAGCCGGAAAACGGCAATAATTGCATAAAGTACGGTTGATCAAGCGAATATCGGGATAAAACCACAAAGTGTGAGGTTGATCGAGCGGTTCAAAACCATCTGTCCTCAGGCAGTATGCATATCACCGTAAAATAACATTAGCGCGTTCCACTTCAGGAGAGGATGGAACAAGAAAAGAAAGTATGGATTTCGTTCCCATCGAGGAAAACCTGCTACCTAAAATCAATCCCAGTAGATCTTTATGCTTCTTCTACCCCAGCGCAATGCTTTCTGACGGTCCAGCCCCATATAGATATCGATACGTTTCCGATAGCGTTTGTTCATCTTGTCCCGCACATGGTAGATACCCGGAAGCCCCCCGATACGCACTTTGGTACCATTGCGCAGTCCATACATCGAAAGGAGGTCCCTTGAGACCGCGATTATTTTCATCCCCGGGGTCAGCCGGTTGTTCCAGGCGGCAAGGAACGGTGAACTGTCTGTCTGATTTTCATGGGAAGTATATGCCGTAGCGGTAACCCTGAGACTTCGGCTGCCATACCTGCTATACTTGTTCTGTGCTGCAAGTTCCGCCAGTCTGTGCGGCAAAGGAAGGTCCAGTACCCTCCCGATCCTGATCACTGCACTCTTTTTCAACTTATTGAAGCTCATCAGATCTTCAGGCTGAAGATTGAACTTTTTTGCGATCGAGATCAGGTTGTCGCCCTTTTTGACTTTATATCGGGCAGAGGTGATAGCGTCAACCATCTCCTGTGAGTACGGAAGGATCAGTTTCTGTCCTATGCGTATATATGCGCCTTTTTCCAGCTTATTCAACTTTCTCAGTTCGGCAGTCTTCATATTGAATTTTTTTGCGATGAGGCTTAAGGCATCCCCCTCTACGACACGGTAGATACCTATCTCTTTCTCTTCGCTCACTTGAAGTTCTTTGGCATATTTTTCAAGTTCGCTGATATATTTTTCAAGCTCCTTTTCCGGCATCAGGCCTTTTGCCCTGAGGGAGGGGTGTTCCTCTTTACGCACCCTGACCTTGCCGACGATCTCCAGAGGTTTTTCCAGGGTACTGCTGGCACTTCCTTTGAAACGAAGAGACTCTTTGGAGAGTTTATAGGGAGCGGCTGTCTCCTCAACGGAGATCACCCTAAGCAGCGTTTTCCCTTCATCAACAGGCAGGGTTTTGGACCGGATAAGCTTTTTGCGGTCCTTATCATACTGTATCTCTTTGGTATAGAGGTATTTGGTGCTGTAGGGATCGCAGGTTTGATATCCTTCAGTCACTACTCTGCACTCAATCACGCCATTGGCCGAAGCAACAGTTCCTGTGATAAGTAGAGAGTAGAAAAACCTGGTCATCGTCATATACCGAACTACAGGAAGCTCAGCATCTCTCCTTTGATATTTTCCTTATCGACGACTACAGTATGTTTAATAGGCTTATCAAAAAGTGCTTTGATCATATCAGGAACATTAACGTTGGCAGATTCACTTACTATCTTGAGTGCAGCAATATCTCCCTCCACCTCTTTTCCAAGTGCTTTAGATACAGTAGGAGAGAATTTTGTCCACTCTGCAGTCGAGTAGACTACCGTTTTCAATGGCTTCTCTCTGAGTGTCTGGTAGGCTTTCATACATGTAGCTGTATGAGGGTCCATGATATACCCTTTTTCCGCATATTCACCGATTACATTTTCACACTCTTCATCATCAGAGAATGAAGCGGCAAAATCCTCTCGCATCGCTGCGACCTCATCCTCTGTAAGCTGATACTTCCCTGTATTCGCCAGGGATTCCATCAATACTTTGGTACGTTCGGCACCGAACTTGTCATGAGTGAATATGGTAGATGATCTGGAAGATAATACGCCCGAAATTGACCGAGTTTGCTGCAGAAAGTTTGATATTATGCGCTTTCAACTCAGCTTTAAAGTCTTCAGAAGCAAGCAGTTCCTTCAGCGTGTTCTGCGTATCATCGAAGTTTCCTTTGACACCGATCACTTTGAGATTTTCACCATCCTCTGTGACCATCTGGAGTCTCTGTACATCCGAGGTACCCCCATCAGGATAGAGACAGGCGACCTTGACGTTCTTTTGGTTCTTGAAGGTCTCCAGAGTTGCCGGTCCTGTATCGCCGCTTGTTGCAGCCATGATCAGATAGTTTTCGTTTTTCTGCTGTGCCAGTTTGGAAAGTACATACCCAAAAGGCTGCAGTGCCATATCTTTAAATGCACGTGTGGGACCATGATAGAGTTCGGAAACGAAACAGTCCTCTTCGATCTGTGTAAGCGGTACAGGGTTTGAAGGGTCATCAAACGCATCATATCGCTTCAGTGCCTCCTCAAGTACCTCTCTCTCAATATCGATACCGAATTTTTCTAAAAAATCGATCGCCAGTGTTTTGTAATGACTCTTCAGATGGGATTCAAGATATGCCTGGTTAAGACGGGGAAGTGACTCCGGTACATAGAGTCCTCCAAAACTTGCACTCGGGCTCAAGATTGCTTCAGAAAAAGAGACTGAAACAGGTTTCTGTCCATCATTGCCGCGTGTTTCGATAAATTGCATCAACTATTTCCTATATTTATAAGTTGCGGTATTATAGCCAATCTTTGCTAAGGAAGGCGGGCAGAGATCCATATGCCATGCTGATAGCCTATTTCCTCTCATAAAGTCTATGATTGCCACTCTTTGAATAAAGCGGAAATACGCTTTTCAGGCAGCCGTAAAGAGCGTAAGCTTCACTGATATCACATCGGTCTAACGGGATGCAGTGATTAGCATTCTTCGCTCTGGCAGCTTCTTTGGAAAGATAAGCATGATCAAACAGTATTTCAACTCTGCCCCTATGCTTGTGGAAAAAAGTAGACGACAAAAGAGATAAAGCCGTCTATATTCATAGAACGGAAAGCTTAACTTTCGGTTCTATGGTCACTGCACCATATTATAATTCAATACAGGTACCGATACCTGAACTTGTCAGTATCTCCAGCAGCAGAGAGTGCTGAACACGGCCGTCAATGATATGTGCTTTTCTGACCCCGCCACGCAGCGCTTCGATACAGGCATCAACCTTCGGCACCATACCACCCTGTATCGTCCCGTCACGTTTGAGCGCTTCTGTTTTATCAATATCAAGATTGGTGATGAGCTCCATATTCTTGTCCAACACGCCCGGGGTATCCGTCAAAAAGAGTACTTTCCGCGCCTTGAGCGCAACCGCGATCTTGCTGGCTGCCAGATCCGCATTGATATTAAACCCCGGGTGCCCGATCGTATCGCTTCCTGCGATAGGTGCGATGACTGGTACTGCCCCATCCTCAATGATATTATTCACGATATCAGGATTGATATGTTCGATCCTTCCTGTATAACCGAAGTTCTCAAAATCTTTGGGAATCCCTTTGAGGAATCCGCCATCTTTGCCCGAGATACCGATCGCTTTGGTTCCATGGTTGTCAAGCAGTGAAACGATCTCTTTATTGACTTCACCGCTAAGCACCATCTCCACGATACGCATCACTTCTCTTGTCGTAACACGCTGCCCATCAACAAATGTCGTACCAATATTCAAATCAGCCAAGAGTCTATTAATACTCGGTCCGCCACCATGCACGATGATCGGTTTCATTCCCACTAAATGCAGCAGTACGATGTCACGTGCGAACTGTTCTTTGAGCTCAGGGGTTGTCTGTGCTGCTCCGCCATATTTGATCACGATCTTTTCATTTGCAAAGCGTTTGATATAGGGTAACGCTTCATGCAGTGTTTTTACTATTTCCAGATTGTCTCTCATTACACAGAATCCTTTTGGACAAGTCTTCTAAAAAAACGCTTCGTCAGTATCCCCTCGCACCGCGGTGCCCTTTACGGGGCTCCCCTTATACCTGTCAAAACCGACTTTTATAGACTTGATTGAATATACGATTGAATTCTCTTTATTATATCATCTTCTATGTTTAGTTTGAGCTTCAGCTCGGAGATCGGCAGGTAAAAATCCTGCATTTTCACCCTGTCCTTGGAGGTGCAGAGTATCGAATCAGCACCATACTCCTCCATCAGCTTTCTGATCTCTCCTTCATCAAAATACTCGTGGTCGCGGAGACAGACCTTTCCTACGACCTCTTCGGGGAGATATCCCTCAAGCCTTTGGGGATTTGCGATCGCGGTCACTAGCAGCATTTTTGATCGCGGCTGGTCTATCTCCACTACCCGCGTAAAATCCCTCCCCTCTCTGGCAACGAGATCCGCATATTTTCGCGTAAACCAAAACTCCCTGAATGGCCCGGCAGGGAAAGGAAGATAGTTCCGTATCGTTTCGGGCTCGAGAAGAACCTCGAACTTTTTGATCCCGACACGGTTGAAACCATCATCAAGTATAATGAGTTTTGCCCCCTGCTTCCTGGCCAGAGTGATCGCCGCAATCCGGTCTTCGCTCACGATCACAGAGGCACGGGGGAGCGACAGCGCCATGAGCATCGGCTCGTCACCGCTCTGCTCTACCCTAGCCAGTATCTTGCCGTTTTTGCTTACCTCAACCAGCCCTTTGCTTTTTCTGCCATATCCTCGGGAGACGATCGCTACATCCTCCATACCTGAAGCCAAAGCGATAGCAAATGGTGTTTTGCCGCTTCCTCCGACGATCAGGTTTCCTATACTTACAATAGGGATACCGAAATCCTCCCGGGAAGCGGACACTCTCCTGATCCACATCAAAGTACCGTAGAGAAGCGAGAGAGGAAGCAACAGCGCGATAAGCGGCAGATGGTACCATCTCGGGGAGAAGAGGAGCTGCTCATAGGCCTGATCTATTCGCACGTTTTTGCCCCCAGCTTTTTGATCTCGCTGCAGGTGAACCCTGCCTCTTTCCTTGCATTCACGTTGATATGTGGGCGGTGTTTGCTCAGGAGCTTGTAACGTTCCAGTATCTCGAAATAGACCGATTCCTCCAGCCCCTGTTGGGCACAAAGGTACTTGAACCACTTGTCCCCCTTGTGGACATGCTCGATCTCTTCCTCATAGATGACATTCAAGGCATCGATCAGCCTGGCAACAAGCGGGTTTTTGCGTCTGTTCTCAAGCTTTTTGATGATCTGGGGATTGACATCCAGTCCGCTCGCCTCATAGTAGCGGGGAACAACCGCCATACGGTCAAGCAACGCATGTGCCGTATGTGCAGCCGCATCAAAAAGCCCGCAATGCACCGGGAAGTCGCCGTAGTGATACCCCAAAGCATCCAGCAGTTCACTTAGCATTTTATAATGGCGTATCTCATCTTCGGCCACCACCAGCCAGTCTGTTTTGTAAGAGAGCGGCATCTGTGGGAAACGGTAGACCGCATCGAGTGCGAGATCGATCGCCGAGTACTCGATATGCGCAATGGCATGCACCAGTGTTGCCAAACCTTCAGGGGCATCAAACTCCTTCCGTGCAGGGAGCTCCCGCGGGTTAACAATCGTACACTTGGAAGCATACGAAGGTGCTTCAAACACTGCCGGTGCAAAATCCTGCGGTAGGCTAACCGAATTTTGGTTACAATACTCCAGACATTGCGAGACCAGCTGCTCTTTGAACTCGATATCATCACTGCGTATCGCGGTTTCCAATAAGTGATAAAAGTTACTATCTTGCATATTCATGAGGAGAATTATAACATGCAAATCAAAATGCAACCCATGGGCCCCTATCAGACCAACTGCTATATCGCCACAGTAGAGGGGAAAGAGTTTATCATCGACCCCGGTGTCGGTGCTACCAGCTGGGTACTCAACAACGTCACCCACCCCGTGGCGATCCTCAACACACACGGACACTTCGACCATGTCTGGAGCAATGCCGAGGTTCAGAAGAGACTCAATCTTCCGATCTACTGCCCGAAAGGCGATGCCTTTATGCTTGCAAATGATCCCTTCTCCCAGGGTACACCGCCAAGCCAACCGGACATACTGATAGAGGAGGATGAAGAGATCGAGCTGGAAGGAGTCAAGATCAGATTCCGCCACTTCCCCGGCCATACCCCGGGCTGTTCGGTAATCGAGATAGGAGATGTATGGTTCAGCGGGACGACAACAGTTTGTCGTTTGTAGCTTCGGAACCGAAAGCGATGTACACTTGTGTACCGCTGAAGGCAACGTGGAGCAAAGCGACCCGCGCAGGCAAGAACAATATGATCGTAAACTGCTTTACGATCAGTTCTTCGGAACCATGAAAGCTGTTAAGCAAAGGCAAACTGCTTTCTCACAGAGAGTGCAAGCACAAGGCTTTTGTAAGCTCGGAAGCGAAAGTGATGTGCAGAATGCACCACTGGAGGCAGGTCGGAACGCAGTGAGCCGCGCAGGCATTTTAGCCTAAAACATGTTTCTCAAGCACAAATGTTGTAAAGCTTCCCTCAAAGACAGCTTTTTCATCAACAAAGGCTCTAACATTCACCTCTTGTTTCTTTCCTTTTTTACTCACTACACACGCCTTGCAGAGCACAGCATCCCCCACTCTGACAGGAGCCGTAAACTTACAGCTTGAGGCACCCAGTACCACATAGGGATCATTGACCGCACTCATCGCTGCATAGTCCGCCGCACCGAAGATAAAACCACCGTGTACCAACCCTGCTGCATCCACACTCATCTGTTGTGTCGTATGCAACAAAACTTCGGCATAGCCCTCCTCAATCCTGGTGACTTTCCCGCAGAGTGAGCTATCGATATTTAGATGGGTATTTAACTGCATAACGCTTCCTGGAATTTTTGATAATTATAACACTAATTGGATCAACGATCAAAAATCTCTCTCCATATCCTCTGTCACAGGAGATAACATTGAAAGAAACGAAAGTATATAGGGGAGTCTTTCCGAAGAGACCAGCATCAGGGAGGATGAAGACACCCTCTCCCCCGCCATGATGCAGTACGGCATGCAGAGAGGCAGTCTGAAACACTTCCGAGAGCCGGATTAGATGCTTATTGATGCCTAAAACAGGTCAGTAAATGAGTAGATAACACCTATATTTATAGAATCAACCGTTACATCCTGCATCGGGTAGAGTCCGTCAAACTCTTCACCATCATAGAGGTTGGTATAGTCTACAAAGACACTGACTTCCTCGTTGATGTTATAGCTTGCTCCAAGACCCCACTGTAAGCCACTCTCAGAGTAGTCACTGGGTGTATCGAGGCTTAGCAGCACACGCCCGTATCCAAGCAATCCGTATAGGTTCAGGTTTTCATATGTGTATGAAGGTTTAAGGTAAATAGCTGAGTTTGAAAGCTCACCACTTACATCATAACTGCCACTCTCGCTGTCAACTTCCAGATCACCGAACGATCTTGTATATCTATATTCCAGACCGATGTATTGATTGTATTTATAACCGGCAAGCAACATAAATGCATTGGCATCGATATCTGTTGCTGTTTGATCAAGCGGATATGCACCATGGGTGAAATTATCCGAGAAGTAGGTCCCATGATCGATATCCATATTCATCGCTGAATATCCGACACCCACATACACAACATTTTTAGATTGAACTTCTGCTACGGGAGCCACTACAGGTGAGATATCTCCACCTGCCATTGCAAAATTGCTCAGAGCAACCACAGAAACTAACGACAATGCTATCTTTTTCATTTCTTCTCCTTGTTGTTTTGATAGTGCCCTTAAAAGTTCGCAATTTCAAAACACCTTTTATGTATCAGGCTGCATCCTGCAGCAACTCTTCACGCTTAATCATTACCAGTTC
>JACXUO010000076.1 GCA_014763885.1 Campylobacterales bacterium | reverse complement strand
TTTTTACTTTTTACTTTTTACTTTTTACTTTTTACTTTTTACTTTTTACTTTTTTTTGGGGAGGTGCGACTTTCGTCGCACAAAAAAGAGGACAAGGTATCCTCTGCGTATCAGATTGTCTCCGTACTGTCCATTTGGCGAAGTTTCAACTTCCCTTCCATGCTCAAATAGCTGTTCAACGCACCGATATAAGCCTTTGCACTTGCGAGCATCGTATCGAGGCTCAGGCCGTGTCCGATGATCGCCGGTTCATTTGCATTGAAGGTGACTTTTACCGTTACATTGGCCAATGCATCTTTACCTTGTGATACAGACTTCACTTTATAGTCGATCAACTGTCCCTGGTAACCGGTGATACGGTCGATCGTTTTAAATACCGCATCAATGGTCCCATCACCGATCCCCGCATCGGTGATATCCTCACCGTTGTGCCTGATCGTGACAGCCGCGCTTGGAACACCGCCTGTAGAGTCCATAAGCTGCATCGCAACCAACTCGTAGGCTTTTTCGATATTGGTCATCTCAGAAGTGACCAAGGCACGGATATCATCATCATAGATATCTTTCTTCTTGTCCGCCAACTCTTTGAAACGTTCAAAGGCGCTGTTAAGCTCGTCGTCGTTCAAGGTAAAACCAAGTTTTGCCAACTTGTCCTTGAACGCCGCACGGCCGGAGTGTTTCCCCAATACCAAAGTATCCTCGGTATCCAAACCGATATCTTCGGGACGGATGATCTCATAGGTCTCTTTGTGTTTCAAGACACCGTCCTGGTGGATGCCGCTCTCATGCGCAAAGGCATTTTTGCCGACGATCGCTTTGTTCGGCTGCGGTTCGATACCGGTGATATTGGCGATCAAACGGCTGGTGGGGTAGATCTCTTTGGTATTGATATTGGTATCAAAGCCCTGGAAGATGTCCTGGCGTGTTTTGATCGCCATGACGATCTCTTCAAGGGCTGCATTTCCTGCTCTCTCCCCCAAGCCGTTGATCGTACACTCTACCTGTCTTGCCCCGTTCATTACTGCTTCAAGCGAGTTTGCCACACCCAACCCCAAGTCGTTGTGGTTATGTACGGAGATGATCGCACGGCCCTCTGTATATGCGCTCATCTCTCTGACCATGGCACCGATCTCGCTTGGAAGCCTGAAGCCTACAGTGTCGGGTAAGTTGATCGTACGTGCACCTGCTTCTATCACCGCATCGGTGATCTCTTTCATAAATCCGATATCAGAACGTCCTGCATCCTCGCAGCTGAACTCCACGTCATCTACGAACTCTCTTGCATACTCTACCGCTCTTATGGCACGTCTGATCACTTCATCAGGCTTCATCTTAAGCTTGTACTCCATATGGATCGGGCTGGTCGCGATAAAGGTATGAATACGTTTCATCTTTGCTGCTGCGACTGCTTCACCTGCTGCTTTGATATCAGCATCAATGGCACGTGCCAGCGAACAGATCGTGGAGTTCTGTACTCGTTGTGCGATTTTGCTGACAGCATCGAAGTCTCCAGGACTCGCCGCTGCAAATCCCGCCTCTATGATATCTACCCCCAATCGCTCCAACTGTGCAGCAATCTGGATCTTCTCCTCGGTGTTCATCGATGCACCGGGGCTCTGTTCTCCGTCTCTCAATGTGGTATCAAATATTTTGATAATTTCTTTACTCATTTTAATTACCTTAGATAGTTAAACATAAATGTTTGAAAAGAAAAAGGACTTCAAACAGAATATGTGTGAAAATTGTCTAATTTTACCGAATTTACGGTTAATTAGAAACATTAAGTTGTTTGGATTATATTGATAAAAGCTATTCAAATGCGACTAGTCGCATGAGCCAGCTGCTGAAGCTGACACAGTGTCAACGTAGTCCTTTGAGCTTTGCTTAAAGGGCGTTTATTTAGATAGAAGCAGCAGGAGAGTACTATCTTGTTTGACAATTTTATTTTGATTGATGATTGTTTTCATCATACTCTCCTTTAATTTTTAAAAATTATAATGATTTTGAAACGAAAAGTCAAGGATAGTTTTTATCCTTTACTTTTCTGTATCCTCAGCACTTTGCTCTGCTGAACTATCTTGCGGTTCTTCTTTGCTTTTTGGCTTATGCACAAGGCGGCTTGGCATATTGTGTTCTTTTTCATACTCTTCGATGATCTTCTGGACTGTCGTTCCTTCGATCACTTCTACCTCGAGCAGTTCCGCGGTCATTTTTTCTATCGCACCCTTATAGTCGCGAAGGGTCTGTTTGGCATACTCGTAATGCTCTTCAAGGGTGGCTTTGATATGCGCATCGATCGCCTCGGACATCTTCTCGCTGTACTCGGTGATGGCACCTGCACCCCCAAGGAAGCTGTGTTCACTTCTTTTCAGTACCATGAGACCCGCCACATCGCTCATCCCGTAGACAGTGATCATATCTTTGATGATCGCCGTAGCACGGTCAAGGTCATTCCCCGCACCGGTACTGATCTCGCCGATGAATACCTCTTCGGCAGCACGTCCGCCCAGGAGCACATCGATCTCCGCAAGCAGTTCATGTTTTTGCTTGAGGAATCTGTCCTCTTCGCTTGGGAGGTGAAGCGTATATCCGAGCGCCCCCAGCCCTCTAGGAACGATCGATACCTTGGTCACACGCGTTGCGCCCTTGGTGAGTTCTGCCATAAGCGCATGTCCGCTTTCATGGTAGGCAACGATCTTTTTCTCCATATCAGAGACTTTTCTGTTTTTCTTCTCAAGGCCGACAAAAGCCCTTTCAATGGCTTCAAGGAGATCAGACTGCTCGATCTTTTTCTTGTTTCCACGTCCCGCAAGCAGAGCAGCTTCATTGATGATATTGGCAAGGTCCGCACCGGCCAATCCCGCTGTCTGTTTGGCCACCACTTCCAGGTCAACATCCTGTGAAAGCTTTACATCTTTTGAATGGACTTGCAGGATCGCCAGACGCCCTTCATAATCGGGTTTGTCAACAAGCACCTGTCTGTCGAAACGTCCTGCACGCAAGAGCGCCGCATCCAGTGTTTCGGGTCTGTTGGTCGCAGCCAGTACAATCACCGGCGTGTCTGTACCAAAGCCGTCCATCTCCGCAAGTAGCTGGTTGAGTGTCTGTTCGCGCTCATCATTTCCGCCCATCTGCCCGCCGCTTGCACGTGATTTACCGATCGCATCGATCTCGTCGATGAAGATAATGGAAGGTGCTTCCTTCTTTGCTTGTGCGAAGAGGTCGCGAACACGGCTCGCTCCCACACCGACGAACATCTCGATAAACGCCGATCCGCTGACAGAAAAGAACGGTACTTCGGCCTCTCCCGCTACCGCTTTTGCCAGAAGTGTCTTACCGGTACCCGGAGGTCCCACCAGAAGCACCCCTTTGGGGATCTTCGCTCCCAGTTCCATATAGCGCTCAGGGTAGCGGAGAAAGTCAACGATCTCTTTGACTTCATCTTTCGCCTCTTCAACCCCCTGTACATCATCAAATTTGGTATTTGGCTTTTCGGAATTGATCAGTTTGTCCGCTTTGCCGGCACCCAGAATGCCTCCGCCCATCCCTTTGGACATCCTTCGGGCAAGGAAGATCCAGATGGCAAAGAAGATGATGATCGGCAGCAGCATACTGAACATCTCTGCAAAGAAACCGTTCCCGATGATACCCTCATATCTGATCCCTTTCTCCTCGAGCAGAGGGATCAGTTCTCTGTCCAGCGCCGGCACATTGCTCGCACTGTAGCGTGTCTTTGTCCCGTTCGGGTTTGTGACGATCGCTTCGATCGTGCTTGAGGCGATCTTGACACTCTCCACACTCCCTTCTTTGATCTGTTTTTTGATCTCGGAGTAGGTGACACGCTTGTTCTGTGTGACTTGTTGATCTCCAAGAACATTTCCCAGCCCTTCGCCTCCGCCGTCACCGACCATCACCTTGAAGATCATGATCACCACGATGGAGAAGATCGCAAATGCCAGAAGCGGGTTGTTGTTGAAAAAGTTGTTGTTTTTGTTGCTATCGTTATTTTGGTTTGGATTAGCCATTCGTTTCCTTCTTATAGACTAGGGTTACCCATTCATCTTTTTCTATTCGTTCGATTAATGTCAGTTCCTGGAATGCACCAAGAAGATTTTTCTCTTTTTTGTCCAAAATACCTGAAAGTATCAGATACCCGTTCTCTTTGGTCGCTTTTTTGAGGTCTTTTGCGATAAACTTGAGCACATCTGCAATGATATTGGCGATCACCACATCATAACTGCCCTCAGCTTGATTGACCGAACCTTCCCAAAGTGTATCATATCTCTCATTATTTAAGGCAAAGTTCTCCTGCGTACTTGTGACACAGACCGGGTCTGTATCGCACAGCGCTACGGTTGCACCGAGTTTTTTTGCCGCAAGGCCCAATATCCCTGAACCGCATCCCACGTCGATGACGCTGTCTCCGGCTTTGACATATTTTGAGATCGCCTGCAGGCAGGAGAATGTTGTCGCATGGTGCCCCGAACCGAAAGCAAGTGCCGGATCGATCTTGATGTTGATCAGTCCCTCTTTGGGGTCATACCAGCTGGGAAAGATGTAGAACTTTCCGGCCTCGATCGGCTCTACCGAATCCTGGTAGGCTTTGATCCAGTCCTTGTTCTCTTTCTCTTCGAGCTTAAAGTGCATCTCAATACCTTCGAATGCTGCCAAAGCATCTTTAACCGAAGTTAAATCATTCTCGGAACGTACGATGACCGTTCCCGTTCCCAGCTCTACGGCGTCATCGATCAGGTTGGCGATCACATCCGCGATCAGTTCTACATAATCATCCTCAAGTGTGATCGTCAGTTCATGATAGGTTTTTTTCAATTTGCGTCCTTTACAGCCTTAAATGCCTCTTCCAGGTCAAGCGTGCCTTCATAGAATGCTTTTCCTACGATAGTGCCGTCTATCCCCGCTTCGATAAGCGCCTTGATATCGTTCATATCTTTCAGCCCGCCGCTTGCGATCGTCTCCACTCCTGAAGCCTCTTTGATCGCCAGGGTGAAATCGATATTGACCCCTGTCATCATCCCGTCACGCCCGACATCGGTACAGATGATCGCCTCGACTCCGGCATCGGCAAATTCGCGTGCAAGATCGGTCGCTTTCATATCGCTGACCTCTCCCCATCCTTCGACAGCCACCATGCCGTCGATCGCATCGATACCGACAACGATAGGGTATTTCGCCGCCATCTCTTTGACAAACGCCGGGTCTTTGACTGCTATTGATCCGAGGATCAGTCTGTCGATACCCAGATCCAGGTACATTTTGATCGTCTCTTCGTCACGGATACCGCCGCCAAGCTCGAGCTTGAGGTTGCAGTGCTCACGGATCTTTTTGATCTGTTCGAGGTTCTCCGGTTTTCCCGCAAAGGCACCGTTGAGGTCCACAAGATGCACCCACTCGCTGCCCAGCTCCTCAAAGCGTTTTGCAACCCGCCATGGCTCATCGGAGTAGATCTTTGCGGAGTCCATCAGCCCTTTGCTGAGTCTTACTGCTTTGCCGTCTTTGAGGTCGATCGCCGGGAGTATGGTCATTTGACACCTCGTGTCGAATGAAGTGAAG
>JACXUO010000075.1 GCA_014763885.1 Campylobacterales bacterium | reverse complement strand
TTAGGCTCAGAAATGTGGCTAACTTTTATATACTTGTTTTTCATCGGTTATATCGTACCTTTCTCGTACTTTATACCTTCTAAACTAGTCTAGCCCCTAACAAAATATTCAAATGTCTGGATTCTCCCGAAGATTCATACCAGTTTTTCCTGTCCCAGTCTGTAAAGTGCGAAATCATATTTCACTGGGTCACTCCGGTCAAATTTTTTAAGCCTCTCCGTCAGTTCGATCGCAGCCTTCATATCGCAGCTTTTTCTCTGCAGCAGCCCTATTTTGCGTGATACATGAAAGGTATGCGTATCCAGAGGCATCAAAAGATCTTTTTTATCCATTTTTGACCAAAGCCCCATATCCAGACTGTCTTGGCGTACCATCCATCGAAGATACATCAGATAGCGTTTATAGGTGCCTGCCGAAGTCACTCTTTTGGGCGGTATCCCTACCAGAAAATTGTAGCCGTAACTCTCATGAGGATAGCACCCTCTGATCCTTTGGATCAATGACCAGAGTCCATCGAGTAGATCACCCTCTTTTTGATACCCATGATAGAAAATATTTTCAAGAGTATCGATATCTCTGAGGCGTTTGAGCGCGATAAAAAGGGCGATTACATCTTCGCTCTTTTGAAAACGGTAGTAGTGCGAAGAGAGGGCTTTTTTTATCTCGGTTTCGCTCTCATGGAGCAGACCGAAATCCAGACTTTCCAAAAATTTAATGATCTGATGGGCATTGCCATAGGCAAAAAGTGCACAGATCAGGGCAATAGATTCATCCTTGTATTTCTGTGCGATAAAAAGAGGATCGGGCTTCTCATAGCAGAGCTCGGAAATTGAGTTTCTAGCTTTAAATTCATTATCTAATAGCTGTTTTATTTCAGATAATTTCAAACGAAAAACCCTTTGACCTTCGCGTAGGGTGCGTAATCACGCACCAAAAATATTTCTAATAAAGGTGCGTGATTACGCACCCTACATGCTAAAATGTAAAGTGTTCGCCCAGATAGTATTTTCTCACATTTTCATCATGGGCGATCTCATCGCTGGAACCGCTTGCCAACATCTCACCGCTTCGCATCACGTAGGCTCTGTCACAGATCCCTAAAGTCTCACGGACGTTGTGATCAGTGATCAGAATACCCATATCCAGTGCTATCAACTGCTTGATAATATTTTGGATATCAAGTACTGCGATCGGATCCACCCCTGCAAAAGGCTCATCAAGCAGCAGGAACTTTGGCTCACCCACCAAAGCCCTGGCAATCTCCACACGCCTTCTCTCTCCGCCGCTAAGACGGATACCCTGACGGTTTCTTATCGGTTCAATATTGAAGATCTCAAGCAGTTTTTCGATGCGGGGCTGTATCCTCTCTTTCTCCATTCCCAGTGCTTCTGCGGCTATGAGCAGATTCTCTTCCACTGTAAGGTCTTTGAAGATACTGGACTCCTGTGGCAGATAGCCGATACCCAGCTTTGCCCTTGCGCTGAGAGGCAGTCTGGTGATATTCTCCCCGTCAAGAAAGACCTCCCCCTCCGTGGTCCCGGTCAGTCCGCATACCATATAAAACGAGGTGGTCTTCCCTGCCCCGTTAGGCCCCAGGAGCCCAACAACCTCTTTGCTTCTTACTGTCAATGAGATATCATGCACGATCTTCGTCTTTTTGATCGTCTTTGCAAGATTTTTGGCTTCAAGTATATGCATTAGTCTATGATCCTGTATTTTCTGGCATCTCCGGCAGGCTCTATCTCGATCACCGCCACATGATACCCCGCAGACTCTAAAAAGGTTTTGAGTGTATCACTCCCCCACTCTACCATATGCCATCCCGGTTTGTCAAACTCTTCATAAAGGCCCATCTGCATAAACGTTTCATGATCCAACCGATAGAGATCATAATGATAGAGATCATCACCATAACAGTGCTGCAGAGAAAAGGTCGGAGAGGTGACATCCGTCGTGATCCCTCTCTGCTTTGCGATCGCCTGGGTGAGTGTCGTCTTCCCCGCTGCAAGGTCACCACGCAGAAATACCACAGCATTGGACGGCAATACCTCATGCAGATACTCAACAATATTCTCCAACGCTTCAAGCGAAGCGACAATCTCTTTCACTGCTCCCTGCTCCTTGTTCACTGCTACTTGCCGCTCAGCTGTTCGCTGATCTTCGCCATACGTACCAGGTGCTCTTTGGCTGTACCACTGTCAAGTATCGCCTCTACCTGCTCGATCGCTTCACGGACATCACGTACGCTCCCATCTACAAAGAGCGCGAAGGCTGCATTCAGCACCACGATGTCCCTTTTGGCACCCCTTTCTGTTCCTGCCAGAATATCTCTGGTGATCTGTGCATTTTGGAGCGGGTCTCCACCGAGTATCGCCTCTTTGGATGCTTTTTTAATGCCGTAGATCTCAGGGTTGATCTCCCCCTCTATAATCCGTCCATTCTCGATATAGGCAAAGTTCGTATTGGTCGCGAGTCCTATCTCATCCATACCGTCCTGAGAGCTCACAACACAGGCTCTTTTTGCATCAAGCTGCACAAGTGCTTCAGCGATTCTGCGTACAAAATCCGGGTTAAAAACACCGAGGAGATACTTCTGCGCACCGGCCGGGTTGCTCAGTGGTCCGAGGATATTGAAGATCGTACGGTGGGGGATGGACTTGCGGATCGGCATAATGTACTTCATCGCCGGATGATGATCGGTTGCAGGGAAGAAACAGAATCCTGTCTCTTCGAGCATCTTAATCTTATTTTCCGGCGTCATATCCAGTTTCAGGCCGAGCGCTTCAAGCACATCCGTTGAACCCGATTTCGAGGTGACACTGCGGTTCCCATGTTTGGCAATCACGCGACCCATGGAGGCCAAAATAAGGGAAGTCGTTGTAGAGATATTGAAGCTTCCGCTCTCATCTCCGCCTGTACCTACAATATCCACCGCTCTTTCTCTCAGCTCTTCACTCAAAGGGACCCTGACAGAGTGTGCACGCATGACAGCTGCAGCATCCGCAATATCCTCGGCACTTTCCCCTTTGATATAAAGATCGATCAGAAACCGGCGTGCATCCTCTTCACTCAGTTCATTGTTAAATAGCTTTTCAAACGCTTCTCTGTTACTCATATTTACCCCTTTTTAACTATATAGCTACACACCATATTTTGTCATCCCCGGACTTGTACCTATAAGGTATACACTTTGAGAATCCGGGAATCAAGGTGCTTCACTTCATCTACGTCTAGATTCCCGATCGGGGTCGGGAATGACAGATAAAAAGCTTTTCAATAGAAAAGCATACCACAATTCCTCACTCCTACTTCCTAATTCCTCACTCAAAAGAGTTAAAGCTCTTTCACATACTCTTCTTTCTGAGATTTCGGGATTGTCTTTGTTGCAGGAATCTTTAGCACTTCATAGGATTTTGCTCCCTTGAGATACTCGATCGTGATCTTGTCGCCTATGGCAATATTTTTTGATGCTTTTGCCTGTATACCGTTGACATAGACGACGCCGGACTTGAGCATATCAGTCGCTACCGTACGGCGCTTAACAACATTTACGGCACTTAACCATTTATCGACTCTCATGGCTGCTTAAACATCTCCTCGGCATCTTTGGCTTCAGTAATTCCTTTGAGTGTAAGTTCATTGGTCTCTGAGATATATTTCTCAGCTTTCAATTGCTTGAAAACACTTTTACACTCTTTCATATCAAACATCCCCGTATCTACAAGCATTGCCTGAATATCTTTCAGTGTCTCTCCCGGACGCTTTTTAAAGAGTGCCAGAAGACATACTTTCTCTACGATCTTATCATCATCCATCATTTTATCCTCTTATTATCACCAACTCAGGTATTTATCCAAATTGGTGATATGACATAGAAGAACCCAACGCTTTGAACTCTGCTATATATCTACCCCGGATGGGGTAGAAAAGGCTTAGTGAAGGTCTTCGTTAAGCTTTACTTCTCTTGTACTTCTTCTTACGATCATCTCACCCGTTGTAGAGTCCTGTCTGAAGTGAAGGCCGTTCAGTCCCTGAAGTTCATCCGCCCTGAATGTCGTTTTTGACTCAAGGTTCGCTTCCGGGTTTGCCGCTTTGATCTTCTCAAGCTCTGCCGGAGCGATCTTCACTTTTGTCCCGGCAAAGATCGCGAGACCGCCATCGATGATACAAGCATCACCAAGAGGGATACCGCAGGTAGAGTTCGCACCAAGAAGTGTGTTCTCTCCGATGCTGATAGGGTTTCCGTCTGTTCCCGAAAGTACACCAAGGATACTTGCTCCACCGCCTACATCTGAACCAGCACCAACGATCGCGGAACTGGAGATACGTCCCTCCACCATTACCGGACCGAGCGTACCGGCATTGAAGTTGATATAGGATGCACCCGGCATGACCGTTGTACCAGCTGCAAGCTGTGCCCCCATACGTACTTTGGAAGCTTCAAGGATACGCGTATTATCCGCAGGGATCACATGCTGAAGATATCTCGGGAACTTGTCCACACTGTCCACGGTAGGATAGGTTCCTTTCAGTTTCATCTCTATCTCATTGTCTCTGAGGTAGTCAAGCTCATACGGCGTATTGCCAACCCATGCGACATTGCTGAGAACACCGAATGCCCCATTCAAGTTTACCCCTCTCAGCGGTGCTTTGCTGAGTGAGAGTGCATAGAGCTTGAGGTAGACTGCTTCCACAGATTCCGGTGCAGCATCTTCAAAGAGAAATACGATTCTGAAATCCTTGCCGATATCACCCATCTTGCTGAGTGTCTTGATCACCTGGATATTTTTATGCGCATCACCCGTCGCCTCGGCAACAAGGGGTGCAAATGCTGCCATAGCATTGCTCACAAAAGTTTCGTTGATCGTTGCGACAAACTCACTGCCGCTGAAATCCACTTCGCACTTTGCTTCCTGAAGCGATTTGATAAATACTGCTGCCGAACCGAAGTTCTCGTTCCAGTTGATCAGACCGAAGTTTGCCTGAAGGATCTTCTCTGCATTTTTCTGCCCTCTGTCTACTCTGGCGATACCGAATGCGACCGGTTTTCTATAGCCTTCCTGCGCCTCGATATCCGCTACAAGCGCTTTAAATTCGTTCATATCTGCTACTGTATTGATAGCCATAAAACTCTCCTGAATATACGAAATAAATTAGTTGTTGTATTATACTTTGTTAACCTGAGTTAGACGAAGAGTGATCCGACTCCTTCATGATTTCGCGCCAATCTCTTGAGAAGTGTTTCCGTATATAGGCCTCTCTGTGCGGTATCGTACATCCCGAACAGTCCTGGTGTATCGCATCATCGGAGACAAACTGCTTTCCCTCTTTGGCATCGATCGCACAGGTAGAAAAAAGGGTTTTACCTTCTACCTCTTGCAGCCCTGCATCGTCAAACCTGAAGTGGGGACAGGCGCAGAGGTAGCAGTTGAGATCCTCCATCTCATGGCACTTTGTTTCTGTTTTGTAAAGCGGACAGAAGTCAGGTTCCCTCTTCACCATGTTTTCAAACCGGAAATAGCGTATCAGCTCCTCATCACTGAGATCACCAAGTTTTTCTACGATCGCACGATGTTTTTC
>JACXUO010000074.1 GCA_014763885.1 Campylobacterales bacterium | reverse complement strand
TTGTAGGTATGGGTATCGTTACTGAGTCCCTTGGTAATGATATTGAGCCGGCTGTAGATCGTCACATCTCCGTCCAGGAAGAGCTCATAGAGGTACTCCCCGATCAGTCGGTTGACATAGAGATCCCATTTGTCATCAGGCATCTTTTTGAGATGCTCAATCTCCCCCTTGAACTTGTACCAGATATCCCTGATATTTTCGACCCTCTCCCCCGTAGCAAGGAACCGGTCGATATATACAGTGAGTTTTTTACGAATGCCTCTGTAGTGTTTCATAGCCTATTATACCGCTTTTCTCTCACCCAAAAGAAAAATACCATTCGCACTGCCTCTTTTCTTGCAATAGAGACCCGTTTTTTGTATACTAACAGTACTTCAATAAGGGGATTGGGAAGATTAGCCCGCAGAGGGTGCACGCATAAGGTTTCCCAACCACAAGGAGACGGATCATGACAGTCACAACAACGGAAATCCTGCCCGAACACCTGAAGATCACGGCAATGTTTTCCATGATCGAAATCACCCATAAGATCCAGATATCCCCAAAAGGGTTGATCAAAGGTTTTTTGGAGCGGAAACGCAATGAACATCAGGAAGCCTATGACAAGCTGGTTGCAAGTGCCCCGGGTGAGGCCAATGCGATCATCGGCGTGAAACACAGCACCGCAATACATACATTCCCCGAGGGGACTTTTCTCTTTATCACCTATGTAGGGACACCGGTCGTTCTCGAAGAGAGAAATATACAACAATAGAAAAACACCTGCTCCTAGCGGGACGCATCCTCTACTTTGACTTCAGTCACCAATGTAGGCAGGTCCCAGGCACCTCCTGCAAATCCTCTGCAGAGTCCTGTGGTCGTATAAAGGGCATCGACAAAGTCCTTACCGTTCCATACCCATTCATCTCTGTTCCAACAGTCGCCCACCCCTCTGCCCTTGTAAGCGGTGGACAGGCGCAATGTACCGTCTTCTGCGATAAACAGTCCGCTGGCCTGTGTGATCATTCTCGGTTCAAACGGCGGTTTCGCATTGATCAGCCAAAAAGCATCGGCATAGTTGTATGCTGCCCTCCAGCACTCCTGCGATGCGACGGCCACTTGATCCGTCAGCCTGTAGACCTTTAACGTCTCTTTTGCCTCTTCCCTGCTCATCCAACATTCACCCTGTTCACCATCCTCTGCATAATATTTGCCCAGCAGGTATTGCAACAATTTTCTCTCTTTCTCTGAATACGCCACTTCAGGAGGTGTCCTGCCGGCTTTGGAATCCGGAGAGACCCTGGGGGCATGAATCACAGGTTTCGGTTCTGGCAGAAGGACACTCCCCTCATCCTGCTCCCCTTTTTTATAGACGGCACCGACAGTCCCGATACGCTTTTGATAGTCATCCATCCTCAACATACATGCAAAAGAACCTTGTTGGGAAAAGTCCCATCGATAGGTATCCCCGAAGACAAACCCGATCTGCTTCCCTCTGCTCAAGGCATTGATAAGGATATCAATCTGTGCCTGAGGCAGTTTTTTGGAGATATCTATGAGATAGCTTTGCTGATCAACAGACATTTTCAGCGAACGGTTTTTCAGACTTTGAAGATCGCTCTCCTCCCCGCTCTCTGCGATCTGTATATATCCGTCTATCTGACTCTGCGCGCCTGCTTTCCTCACGAACAGCATCGAGAGGGGAAGATACCTGTTGTCCAGCGTATATTCCGTGTAGCCTGCCATTCTGCAGGTATGGGTATTGTCACATACGACCTGCCAATCTTTGTGGCTGAAGCTCTCGCTTGCATCAACCGTCAAACTCCCTATCATCAGAAGCGCCAAAACACGTTTCATTTCTCTTCCTCCTCTTTTTTCCATATCCCCATCCTCCTTCTCTCAAGGAGTCCGACATGCCTCTTTCCCCCTCATTATAAAGCGGATTTTCTGAGTGGCCGCTGTAAAGTTTTGCCCGGTGACAAAGAACCTTTCCAGAGTGACAACCTTGCCCCATAACAAGAAACGGATAAATTGCGGCAGAAGATTGATATCCCGATAAAGTTTTGATACAATTAAAGTGTAGCAGGAAGTAAAAGATATCGCCTTATAAAATAAGAGGTATCGTCCAGGCGGTCGGAGACTCAAAGATCATTTTTAAAAATTGGCACTTACAAAGAGAAAAAATTTTATTAAATGATAATTTTTATTACTAGATTATAAGTGTTATTTGAATATAATTGCTTATCAATTTTATAAGGAGAACATATGAAAATGAACAAAATCATTGCTGCATCACTTGTAGCTTCATCCATCTTGTTTGCTAACCCATTGGCTGACAAAGCAAAGTCTATGGGGCTACAGGCGATCCCGACGGATAAAGCTGAGCTCTTAAAGATCACCGATCCAAACGGTACGATCACGCCTGAGAGAGTGGAACTTGGGAAAAAACTCTACTTTGAACCAAGACTTTCAAAGAGCGGAATCATCTCCTGTAATACCTGTCACAACCTCGGTTTGGGAGGGGTTGATGGTGCACCGGCTGCAGTAGGCCATATGTGGATCGCAAACCCTCACCACCTGAACTCGCCGACAGTCTACAATGCCGTGTTCTACAAAGCGCAGTTCTGGGACGGAAGAAGCCCGCACCTCGAAGATCAGGCACAGGGACCAATGCAGGCGGCGCCTGAGATGGCTTCACCGGCATCACTGGTTGTAGAGAGAATCAACTCTATCCCTGAATACGTTGAAGAGTTTAAAAAAGCGTACGGCAAAGATGTAAAAGTTGACTTTGCAACGATCACATCAACGATCGGTATCTTCGAAAGAACACTGGTAACACCATCTAGATATGATGACTTCCTTAACGGTAAAGAGGATGCACTGACCAAAGAAGAGCAAGAAGGTATGCAGGTATTTATCGATCAAGGATGTGCGTCATGCCACAACGGAATAGCACTTGGCGGAACGATGATGCCTTTCCCGATGGTAAAACCGTATAAATTTGCCAACGTAGGTGACTTCAAAGGTGACAAAAACGGGATGGTGAAAGTACCGACACTGAGAAATATCAGCGAAACTGCGCCGTACTTCCACAACGGACAGATCTGGAGCCTTGCTGAAGCAGTCAAAGAGATGGGAAGCACACAGCTTGGAAAAGATATCTCTGATGCCGATGCGGAAAAGATCGTGACATTCCTCAAAGCGCTTAAAGGTGAGAAACCTGAGATCGTTTACCCACAATTCCCGGAAAGCACAGCTTCTACTCCAAAACCGGATTTCAAATAATCCAAAAGAGTCCCTCCGGACTCTTTTATCTCTCACTTATTCCCTGATCATCAACTCCTTTAGGCTATGATAATATTATGGCTTACTATCTTCTATTGATACAATTTTTCTTAGCACTGATCGCGCTCTTTCTTTTCTGGAAGAGTATCGAATACTTTGTGGGCATGTGGCGGTACAAAAAGTTCAAAACGATGCCTTTGCCTCCCGCGTATAAACAGATACTCCTCTCTCTGCCCCACTACCTCGATCTCCCCGGTGATCTCAGAGAGAAGATTCATGTCCGTATCCTTCTCTTCATCGACCAAAAGGAGTTTGTCGGTGCGCAGATGGAGATCACGGACGAGATCAAAGTGATCATCGCTTTTTATGCCTCGCTTGTCAGGCTGGGGTTTGCACCGGACGAGCACGATAAAGTGGCAACGATCATTGTCTACCCTGAGCACTTCATTGTAGATCACTCCCGTAATGAACACGGTATCTACCATCAACAGCATGCTATTCTGGAGGGGCAGTCCGCAAACGGTACGGTCGTACTCTCCTGGCAGGATATCAAACACACCCTCTCCAAACAAAGCAAGGAGAATGTCATTATCCACGAGTTTGCCCATGAACTGGATTTTGAGGATGGAATGCCTGACGGTACCCCCGAACTTGATACCTTTTCAGCCTATCCAAGGTACGCCCAGGCCTTTTCCAATGCTTTTATCATCCTCACCAAACAGGTCAAACGCAACCTCATCACGAAACAGGCTGCCTTCCTGGGCAGCTATGCACTGGAGAATGAAGCGGAGTTTTTTGCGGTATGCAGTGAGCGCTTCTTTATGGAACCGCACACACTCAAAAGCCTATTACCGGATATCTATGAGGAGCTTCGCAGATTTTACAGGCTCGATACCGTGCTTTTGTTTAAAGCCCCGTAATCGCTCGTATCTCGTCGGCATAGAGGATCTCTTCTTCTGCCAGTTTGTCCGAAAGGGCAATGATCTCTTTTTGATGCGTCTTAAAAAGCGCCAGCATCTCCTGCTCTTTGTCGCCGATGATCTTTCGTACCTCATCATCGATCAGCTTTGCCGTCGCTTCGCTGAAATCCTTTGGCAATGCCATCTCGCGCCCCAGGAAAACATGCTCCTCCCCTTTTTGATAGTAGACAGGGCCAAGCAGTTCGCTCATGCCCCACTGGCTCACCATGTGTGTCGCCAGGGAAGTCGCCTCTTTGAGGTCATCGGCCGCTCCCGATGAAAAGTCGCCCAGGAGCGTACGCTCTGCCGCCCTTCCTCCGAGCATCACACCGATCTTGTCCAGAAGATAGGCTTTGGGGAAGTTCCTGATATCTTTGAGCGGCAGCTGCTCCGTCATTCCCAGTGCCTGTCCCCGCGGTACAATGCTGACTTTCTCTATCGGGTCTGCATACTCCAGCAGGAGTGTCGCCAGGGCATGGCCGCTCTCATGGATCGCAACACGTTTTTTATCTTTCTCATCGAGGACAAACTCCTGTTCGACTCCCATGATGATGCGGTCACGCGCATAGAAGAGGTCATCCTGCGAAACACGCTCTTTCCCTTCCCGGGCTGCGTGCATCGCTGCTTCATTGACAAGGTTTGCCAGGTCCGCACCGCTGAACCCGATGCTCATCTTTGCGATCTTTTCAAGGTCTATCGTCTCGTCCCGGCGTACTTTCGCCATATGTATCTTCAGGATCTTTTTGCGTGCCTCGATATCGGGAAGCACCAGGGTGATCTTGCGGTCAAACCTCCCGGGTCTCAGCAGTGCATAATCCAGGATATCGGGACGGTTCGTCGCCGCGATGACCACGACCTTCTCATCGGTATCGAACCCGTCCATCTCCGCAAGGATCTGGTTGAGCGTCTGCTCCTTCTCGTCGTGGCCGCCGCCGACCCCGGCACCTCTTGCCCTCCCAACGGAGTCGATCTCATCGATAAAGATGATCGCGGGTGCTTCGCTCTTCGCTTTTTTGAACAGGTCGCGTACCCTTGCCGCCCCTACGCCGACAAACATCTCGACAAACTCTGAGCCGCTGATGGAAAAAAACGGCACCTCCGCCTCTCCGGCCACCGCCTTGGCCAGCAGGGTCTTCCCCGTGCCCGGGGCACCGGTCAGAAGGATACCCCTTGGTATCTTGGCCCCTATCTCTTCGTACTTTTTCGGATTTTTCAAGAAATCGACCACTTCATAGAGCTCTATCTTGGCATTCTCCGAGCCTGCAACATCATCAAAAGTCACAGCAACCTTCTCCCTGTCATACTGCTTGGCAGTGGTACGCATAAAATCAAATACACCCCCCTCACCGCCGCCTATCCCGCCCATCTGTTTGCGGAAATTATAGACACTGTAGAGAATAAAGCCCAAAAAGAGCAAAAAAGGCAGCATCATGAGCAGGGAGCTCCAGAACTT
>JACXUO010000073.1 GCA_014763885.1 Campylobacterales bacterium | reverse complement strand
GTAAAAAGATAGGCAGTCAAACCGACCTACAACAATGATGTAGGCTTAGTTTGACAGCGGTTGGGCATTTTTCTTGACGGAGATGAGCCTTTTTGCGGGGACGGTGAATGTCGCCTTGGATTGTCCTATGATCGATTCGCTGATGATCTGGTCGTAGAGATAGATATCATTTTTGAAGTAGGCTTTTCCATCTTCTACGAAGACCGTAAAGTAGGTCATATGCACCGGTATACTTGAGTTGAGTCTTATCGTGGCCGGTGTGTTGCTTGCAAATATCTTTTCGATCTTCTCCTGTGTGTACCGCTCTTTGGTATGTCTGAGGAGCCTATGCATCAATGCAAAGGGTTTTTGAAGACGCACACATCCTGAGCTGTAGATCCTGTAGCGTCTGGAGAGCAGCGATTTGTTGTCGGTATCATGAAGATAGACAGAGTATTTGTTTGGGAACATGAACTTGACACGTCCCAGGGCATTGGAGGGGCCGGGCTGCTGCACAAAACGGTAGGGTACGGGTTCTGCACGGTTTCTGTACCGTGCGATCATGTCGTAGGTTACATTCAGCTCCCTGTTTCCGCTGTAGGACTTGATATTGTTCTCTACCAGATAAGAGGGGTTCTCTCTCAGTACGGGGATCAGGTCGCGCTTGATCAGGTTGTCCGTGATCGTCCAGGTGGGATTGAGCACCATATACTCTATCTGGTCGCTAAAGAGCGGCGTAGGGCGGTCGATACGTCCTACGACAGCCCCCATTTTCATCACCAGCTGATGGTTTTTATAGTAGCGCAGTTTGAAATCGGGAATATTCACCTCGGCATATTCATCTTCGAATTGTCTGGGATAGAGCTTGGTTTTGTCCAGGTTGGTAATGATGCTCTGGATATGGGTGCTGACAGGCTGGTTGAGATAATAGGTTGTGACCCTGTCTATCTCACCGTTTGCCTTCAGGTTATACCGTTTCTGGTAGGAGATCACTGCCTGTTTGAGTGTCTGGTCAAAGGTGCTGTTGATCGGCGCGTTTTTGGGGTAATCCCCTGTGATCTGCAGACGCTTTTTGATCTCTTCGATATTTTTATTTTTGCGGTTCCCCATGGTACGCGGTTCCTGGGTGTAGGGAATCTGGGGAAATTTTTCCATACGGCGGTAGTCTTTGAGGAGTCTGACCAGCTTTCGGTAGCGTCTCTCCATCGGGATAAGCGAGGAGAGATAGGGGTAGATCGTACCGTTTCTTACAGCACTGTAGAGTTCCTCTGTCTCCGGAAGAGGTTTGGTCTCCATCTCCCAGACGGCATGGATATCGTCGCTCTCTTTCAATGACGCGAGTTTTTCCTGTACGAGATTCCAGTCCACATCACCCTGCACGATAAAGCGGACGAGCCGGACATAAGAGTTCGTCAGCATCAGATCAAGCCGGGCATAGACCTGTGCTTTCTGGGAAGAGGGGATGGTATTGTTATCCAGCATATAATAGAGTCTGGTAATAGAGGGCTGGTCAAAGGCTTTGTCCTTATAGTTGAAAAGGGGATCTTTCAGCGCCTTGATCAGTGCATTCCTCTTCTGTTTGTTCTGTTCTCCCAGCCACAGGGGTTGGCCCCCGGAATTTTCATAGAGCGACTGTACGATCTCTTTGTTTTGCCCCTGGATATGTGTATAGAGCGATTTTTGGAGGTGATGTTCGATCTCACCGATACTTATCTGCCCGAAGGCCAAGGTCTGCAGGAGCACTCCTGCCCACAGTAATTTTATCAGCTTCACTTAACTCTCTTTGTGTTTTTTATCAATCAACTTCAGGTATTTCGTGGGGGTCGCTTCCTTCATCGCCTGTGCCAGCCACTGTATCTGAAACCATGCAGCACCGCTGTCACGCAGGTCAAAATAGTTTTTGAGACTGCGGATATTGAATGTGACGACCATATCGACCTTCCAGTTATCCGAGACGATATGTTTGAAGGCATCTCCGACATTTCTTTTCTTCTTTCCGTTTTCAAGTGCATGGTAGAGGGCCTCTGCATCCCCTTTGTGCGCTTCGATGAAGGGCAGCGAGGATTTGGAAACCGCATTCTGGATGAAGGCTTCATCTCTCTGGTACTGAAAATTGAGCTTCTCATAGATGGCACGTATCTCTATCTTCAGATAGGCTTCATCGGTAATGACAAAGAGTTTCATCCCCAGCACTTTTTCAAAGAAGAATGCAAATCCATCCTCTGCCTCCAAAGAGGCTACAAAAGCATTGATCACAGAAGACATCGTATAGCGCGTACTCCGTACAGAGATCGCCTGGAGTCTGTGTCTCGCATGCTCCTGCAGTACACCCCTGCTGGTACCCTGTATCAGAAAGCTGAGTGTTGCATGTTCGATGATGGAGTGATGGTGATGCACCCATGCCAGATTGGTCAGCAGGTCAGAGTTCTCTATACGGTTGACCGCCTCTCTATCCAGCGTTTGCATGGCATTTTTAACGCATGCGTTTTCAGAGTTCTCAAAGCTGTCATAGCAGGTACGCGCAGCGATTTCTGCAACCCCGAGGCCGGACTCCTGGAGGAGCGTGACAGTGGGTTTTTCGTACTCTATCTGATACATCTGCATCGCAATACCCTATTATTGATTTTTGGTTACAATTATATCGAAAACAACAGAAATATAGATTATTTGAAGAGCGATTCAGAGAGGAGAAGAGGATGCAGCCCAGCCAGCGATTCCACAGTTTTGAGGAAGATTTCAGAGACCCTTACTCCAGGGACAGAGACAGGGTGATACACTGCAGCTCTTTCAGGCGTCTGGAGTACAAGACACAGGTCTTTCTCAACCATGAGGGGGATTATTTCCGGACCCGTTTGACCCATTCGCTTGAGGTGAGCCAGATCGCACGTACACTTTCAAGAATGCTCGGCCTGAACGAGACACTGGCCGAAGTGATCGCACTCTCGCATGATCTGGGGCATACCCCCTTCGGGCATGTGGGGGGAGATGAACTGGACAGGCTGCTGAAAGCCGACGGCAGGCCTTTGGGGTTTGAGCATAACTTCCAGTCATTCAGAGTGTTGACAAAGATAGAAAAGCGCTACAAGGATTTTGACGGACTCAACCTCACCTTTGCAACCCTTGAGGGGGTGCTCAAACACTCCTACCCCTACAAAAAACCCTTTCTGAAGGGCTTGGATGAACGGTTCAGGCTGGACAAACACCCCTCGCTCGAAGCGATGATCGTCGACCATGCCGATGAGATCGCCTATACGTCGCATGATATTGATGACGGGGTGAAATACGGGCTGATCAACTTTGAGGATCTTCTGGAGAATCCGCTCTGCAAAAGAGTGGATCAGATGGTGATCGGCGAAGGGGTAGGGAGAAGCGAAAAGTTCTACCGTCACCGTTTTGTCGCAGGCCTTATCAAGCTATTGGTAGAGGATTTTATCGAAAATTCCCAGGAGGGTGTGAACAGGTATCGCCAGGATATCCCTATCAGCGCGGTGCTTGATGCTTCTCTTCCGCTTCCGGTCGGTTTCTCCCGAGAGACAGCCAGAGGATTGAAAGCGCTTAAAAAGATAATGTATCAAAAGCTCTATAGGCATGAAAAGATCATACGCAAGATGTATGCAGGCAAGCAGTGTATCCAGGGGCTCTACAAGGCCTTTACGGAAGATGAGGGGCTGCTTCCCTCCTATCAGAATGAGCTGTTGGCACATCGCCCCAAAGAGAGGGTCGTAGCCGACTTTATCGCCTCGATGACGGACCGGTATGCGATGAAGACCTACCATGATCTTTACGGTTTTACACTATAAAGTATATGACTGTAATAATTTTTAGATATAATTCGCGAAAAATATAGGCTTTTTGCCTTTAGGAACACCCATGCAAAAAATTAAAAACATTGCCGTGATCGCACACGTTGACCACGGTAAGACAACACTGGTAGATCAGCTTCTCCAACAGTCAGGTACCTTTGCAGCACACCAGCAGGTACAAGAGCGTGCGATGGATAGCAACGATATCGAAAAAGAAAGAGGGATCACGATCCTTTCAAAAAACACTGCGATCACTTATGGTGATCACAAGATCAACATTATCGACACTCCGGGCCACGCGGACTTCGGTGGAGAGGTAGAACGTGTTTTGAAGATGGTAGACGGTGTTTTGATGCTCGTAGATGCTCAAGAAGGTGCCATGCCGCAAACGAAGTTCGTACTTAAAAAAGCGATTGAACTTGGTCTGATCCCTGTTGTCGTAATCAACAAGATCGATAAGGACGGTGCGGATCCAGAACGTGTACTTGATGAGATGTTCGACCTTCTTGTTGCACTGGATGCAAATGAAGAGCAGCTTGAATTCCCGGTACTCTATGCAGCAGCAAGAGACGGATATGCAAAGTGGGAAATGGAAGATGAGAACATCGACATGAAACCGCTTTTTGAAGCGATCCTTGAAAAAGTACCTTATCCGACAGGTTCAGCTGACAATGACGTACAGGCACAGGTCTTTACACTTGCTTCAGATAACTTCGTAGGACGTATCGGTATCTCTCGTATCTTCAACGGTAGATTGAAGAAGGGTGATGAGTGTTTGTTGGTAAAAGCAAGTGGTGAAAAGATAAAAAGCCGTATTTCCAAACTTATTGGTTTCAAAGGTCTTGAGCAGATCGAGATCCAGGAAGCAGAAGCAGGTGATATCGTAGGAGTAGCAGGATTCTCTGATATCGATGTAGGTGACAGCCTTTGTGATACGAAAAACCCTGTAGCACTTGACCCGCTTCACATCGAAGAGCCTACGCTTTCAGTTGTATTGTCAGTAAACGACGGTCCGCTTGCAGGTCAGGAAGGTAAACACGTCACCTCCAACAAGATCAGAGAGAGACTTGAAAAAGAGATGGAGACGAACATTGCGATGCGTATGGAGCCGATGGGTGAAGCATCATTCAAGGTTTCAGGACGTGGTGAACTTCAGATCGGTATCCTGGCTGAAAACATGAGAAGAGAAGGGTTCGAGTTCCTTCTAGCACGTCCTGAGGTCGTTGTAAAAGAGGAGAACGGTGTGAAGATGGAACCGTTTGAACACCTGGTAGTGGATGTGCCTGAGGAGTTCCAAGGGGTTGCGATCGAAAAACTCGGTAAGAGAAAAGCAGAAATGACTTCACTTACTCCTATGCCAGACGGTACTGTAAGACTTGAGTTCGAGATCCCTGCACGTGGTTTGATCGGTTTCCGTTCAGAGTTCCTGACAGATACAAAAGGTGAGGGGATCATGAACCACTCATTCATCGAGTACAGACCGTACAGCGGTGTGGTACAAAGCCGTACTCCGGGTGCATTGATCTCTATGGACAATGGTGAAGCGGTAGCCTTCTCTATCTTCAACCTTCAGGCAAGAGGGATCATGTTCATCAAGCCTCAGGATAAAGTATACGACGGTATGGTTATCGGTGAAAGTGCTAGACCGGGAGACCTGGAAGTGAACCCGCTTAAAGGGAAGCAGCTTACAAACATGAGAACAAGTGGTGCAGATGATGCGATCAAACTTGTTCCACCATGACGCCTGAGAGCATCCGTATCCGTAAGAGATATCTTGATCCGACGATGAGAAAGAGAATTCAGAGAGATAAGAAGAACGCAGGAAAATAATCGTTCTTCTATTTCACTGCATCTTTGACCGAATGGGCTCATTCCATTTGGTCTCTTACTTCACTAACACCCCTTCATCCCTTGTGCTAGCACCCTCTGTGAAAAATCTAAAAGAAAAGATAAACGTTGGTTTTCTACTAATGATACTGGATATCCCGAGTGATCAACAATACATTTTATGCTATACTCTACCTATGAAAAAACAACTAAAAGATCTGCTGAAAAATAATACATTGGTATCTTTTGCTTACCTCTTTGGTTCATACGCCAGAGGTGATGCCATTGAGCGCAGTGATGTGGATGTAGCCGTGTACCTTGTAGATCCGTCTTTTGACAACAGGTTGCGTATCCATCATGATCTTGCTGCAGCACTGAACAAAGAGGTGGATGTCGTGGTGCTCAATGATGTGAAAAATATGTATCTTCTCAAGGATATATTGGATGAGGGTGTTGTAGTCAAAGAATCTGATGAGAGAGATTTTTTTGAAGTGAAAAAATACCATGAAATTCTGGATTTTTTGGCATTTAAAAGGTTGTATGATGTTGCCTAAGATCGAGGATAAAATCAAAAGTATCAGAAAAGACTTAGCTCTTTTGGATCGGTTAAAGCCGGATTGTCATACGAAGTTTGTATCTGATGAGATCTACCAGGGAGCACTGCTTCATTATCTGTATAGAGTTTCGGATAATAGCATTTCAATTGCAGAGATGGTGATCAAATATAAAGACCTCCCAAGAGCTAAAAGTTATTATGACAGTATTGATCTTTTGGGTGAATATAGAGTGATACCGCCTGATTTTGCTTATGACTTTGCCAAGATTGCTTCATTTAGGAACTTTTTAGCACACCACTATGAGAATATTGACTACAAGATGATCTGTGAAAAGACACTGGATAAATTAAGTGATATAGAGCAGTATCTTCAATATATTCAAAAGTATTTGGAACAAAATTCTCAACCCACTTATCCAGGCAAAGTGGAAGTTAAATCCGCCTCTGTCTCCGTCCACATCGAGTATCTCTCCGGCGAAGTAGAGGTTGGGTATCAGTTTGGACTCCATCGTTACAGGATCCACTTCGCGGGTATCTACGCCGCCTGTAGCGACTTCCGCGCCTTTGAAGCCTTTGGTATCACTGATGCTAAGCTTTAGGTTTTTGATCGCATAGACGAGTTTTCCTATCTCTTTGCGGTTCAGTTCCTTCTCGACTCTGGCTCTGCATCCGGACTGTTCCAGGATGATGTGAATAAGTTTTTTGTTGATGACGCCCTGCAGCCAGAGGGCAAGCGGTTTTTTGCTTGCTTGCTTGATTCTGTTGAGCAAAAGATTCGTCAGTCTTTCCTTGTTGAGCTCAGGGATCAGGTCCAGGCTCAGTTCACAGTACTCGTACTCCGCCAGTCTCAGGCTCACTTCACGGCTGAGATCAAGGATCGCCAGTCCGCTGATACCGTAGTTGGTGAAGAGCAGGTCACCTTTTTTCTCAGTGATATACTCTCCGTTGGCATAGAGTTTGGCTACCCCGGCCACTTTCACGCCACTGGCATGCTTGACCCACTTCTCCTCGCTGACGAGCTGGGTAAGGGCAGGGTGGCTCGGGATCAGGGTATGCCCCATCGACTCGGCAAATCTCAGGCCGCTCTCACTGCCGCCAAGCTGCGGTGCAGCGGGTGAACCTGAAGCCAGCAGGAGTTTTTCACATAGCATGGTGCCCTGGCTGGTTTTCAGTAGAAAGTGGTTCTTCTCTTTGTCAATTTTAAGCACTTCGCACGCTGTGATGATCTCCACCCCCAGAGTCTCCGCTTCGTACTCCAGGAGCTCTGTGACACTGCCCGCCTGCAGGCTCATCGGGAACATTTTCCCCTCTTTGCCTTCGATGAGCGGCAGACCGATAGAATCAAAAAAGTTTTTCACACGTTCCACGCCGTACCCCTCGAGCACCTGTGCTACAAATTCAGGGTTTTGTGAGTGGAAGCGGACAGGGGAGATGGCTGCATTGGTGATATTGCACTTTCCGTTGCCGCTGACGAGTATCTTTTTACCGGGTTTACTGTTTTGTTCCAGCAGCGTAACATTTCTGCCGTTTCTTGCAGCAGTGATTGCCGCACAGAGTCCTGCGGCACCTGCGCCGACTATTATCATGGGTTTAATCTTCATAGGGTATTATAGCTTTTCAAAAGTAAGTAAGATGAATTGTTCAGGAGCTTTGCTTCTGTACAAGAAGAAAGTTCAATAATGAAAGGATAGATCATGTCAGCATTGGTAGAATTCAGTATGTTTCCCACAGAACAGACACAGAGTAAGAGCGCATTTGTAGCCAGGGTGCTGGATATCGTGGACAGGAGCGGGCTGGAGTATCAGCTTACCCCCATGGGTACGATCATTGAGGGCGAGACCGTAGAAGAGGTCCTGGCCGTGATCAATAGAGCCTATGAGGAGCTTCAGATCGACTGTGAGCGTGTCTACAGTACGATCAAGATCGATTACCGCAAGGGGCCGGTAGGAAGGCTCAACAAAAAAGTCGGTTCGGTCGAAGCCAAACTGGGACGCAAGTTAAACAGTTAACTTTGGATATAATACGCTAAAACAACAAGAGGATAGATTCATGTGTGCAGAGAAGATGCAGCGTCTCATCCAGGCGATCATTCTTGGTATGGTCATGGGTATGGCAGCCATGGGGATCGCCGGTGAAGCGGGGATGCTACAGCTGGCGTTTATCGTACAGTTAGCGATGATGATCATGCTGATCATTGCCGGATTGACCGGATGGTGCCCGGGTCTTATGATACTGAAGAAGATATTTCCTCCATGTAAAGAGAAAGAGAAGGAAGAAAGGTAACTATGGCCAATATTTCATATAAAGATGCCGGTGTTGATATCGATGCCGGAAATGCGTTTGTAGAGGCGATCAAGGCGGATGTAAAGTCGACGTTTGACAGTAACGTGATCGGCGGGATCGGTTCATTTGCGGGAGCCTATGCGCTGCCTGCAGGGTATAAAGAGCCTGTATTGCTCTCTGCGACAGACGGCGTAGGTACGAAGCTCAAGATCGCGATAGAGAGCGGCAAGCTCGATACCGTAGGGATCGACCTTGTGGCGATGTGTGTGAATGACCTGATCTGCAACAACGGGGTACCGATGTTCTTTCTTGACTACTATGCGACAGGAAAGCTTCTGCCTGAAAATGCCAAAGATGTCGTTGCAGGTATCGCCGAGGGGTGCAGACGCGCAGAGTGCGCCCTGGTGGGCGGAGAGACGGCAGAGATGCCGGGGATGTACGCTGCGGATGATTTTGACCTGGCAGGATTTGCCGTAGGTATCGCAGAGCGCAGCGAGATGGATACGGTAGCCAATGTGAAAGCAGGGCAGACACTGATCGCGCTTCCAAGTTCAGGGGTGCACTCCAACGGCTACTCGCTGGTAAGAAAGCTGATGTTTGAAAAACTCGGTATGACCCTTGATACAGAGTTTGAAGGGAAACCTCTCCTTGAGACACTGCTTGAGCCGACACGTATCTATGTGAAAGAGTACAAGGCGAACAAACAGTATGTGAAGGCGCTCGCGCATATCACAGGCGGCGGTATTGTAGAGAACCTTCCAAGGGTATTGCCCGACGGGATCAAGGCGGTTGTGAATAAAGCCGATATCAGAGTACTCCCTATTTTTGAATTCATCGGACAACATGTGGATGAAGAGGAGATGTTCAGAGCCTTCAACATGGGTGTAGGGATGATCTGGTGTGTAGAGCCTGAAGATGTGGATGCGGTGCTTGCAAACACAGACGGTTATGTGATCGGCCACCTCGAAGAGGGCGAAAAACACGTAGAACTTGTTTAAGTCAGAGGGTAGGTAGCAGCTCGGCTACTAGTGTCAGCACTCAGCACTCAGCACTCAGCACTCAGCACTCAATCCCTGATCGCTTCCTTATCCAGTTTCCCCGCCTTCAGTTTTCTAAGATATACCTTGAGGTCATCTTTGATCTCGCCGCTCAGGATATAGAGTCCCAGGATATTCGGCAGTGCCATTGACAAGATCAGCATAAAGCTGAAGTCGACCATGATCCCTGTGTCCACGATACTCGCCATCACGATAAAAGACAAGAAGATCAGCTTGTAGATCACAGAACTTTTGGTTCCGAAGAGATAGACCCATGCCCTTTCACCGTAGTATGACCAGGAGATCATCGTAGAGAAGGCAAAGAGGAAGATAGAGACTGAAAGCACCGTAGGGAACCAGCTGATCACGGTGCCATAAGCTGCAGCCGTGAGTGCAGCCCCCTCTTTGGCTTCGATAAGGTGCGCATAGCCGTTCGCTGGGTCCCATACCCCGGTAATGATGATCACCAGGGCGGTCATCGTACAGACAACGATCGTGTCGATAAAGGGTTCATAGAGTGCCACCATTCCCTGGCGTACCGGGTATTTGACACGTGCCGCTGCATGGGCGACCGGTGCGGAACCCAGACCTGCTTCGCTTGAGAAGACGGCCCTCTGGAACCCCTGGACGATCACGCCGATCATCCCACCGGCTACGGCTGTAGGGGCAAATGCTTCTGTAAAGATCATAGCGAAAGCTGCGGGGATGGCATCTGCATGCACAGCAAGGATCCAAAGCGATGCAGCAAGATAGATCGTTACCATAAGCGGTACGATCTTGGATGTCGTATCGGCAATCCGCATGATTCCGCCAAGGATGACCGCTCCCGTCAATGCAGCCAGGACCACACCGAAAACCCAGGGGTTCTCTTTGACAAAGCCAATCTCGTTACCGATAGCCCCGACAGCCTGTGAGACCTGGAAGGTGTTCCCTCCCCCGATGGCGCCTCCGATCATAAAGAGGGCAAAGATGACCGCCAGTATTTTCCCGAAACCGGCCATTCCTTTTTCTGCCAGTCCCTTGGAGAGGTACTCCATCCCTCCGCCCATGATCGACCCGTCAGGCAAAAATTCCCTGTACTTCAAAGAGAGTGTGACTTCGCTGAACTTCAGTGTCATTCCCAAAAAGCCCGCCACGATCATCCAGAAGGTCGCCCCCGGCCCTCCGATCGCTATGGCGATCGCCACACCGGCAATATTTCCAAGCCCTACAGTCGCCGAGAGCGCTGTAGTAAGGGATTTGTAGGGAGCTATCAGTCCTTTGTCCTCTTTGGTCTTGTAATCCCCCTTGATGATCCGGTAAGAGTGTCTGAACATCTTGAGGTTGATAAATCCCATTTTGAGCGTCAGATAGACACCTCCAATGATCAGCCATGCGACCAGGAAAGGGATGGTTGTACCTTCAACCTTTCCGAAAAGGATATCGAAAAAGAGGATGGTCTCCAAGAAATGGTTGATTGCGAAGAAAATTTCATTCATACATTGCGGCCTTTGATAGAGGATGTTCTTTTATTGTATAAGATACTCTTTGTGATATGGCTTAGTCAAAACCCCTGATTTAGCCATCTTTTCAGAAAAAAACGGGAAATTTTCAAAAAATTGCAAAATACTATTGACAAACAAAACCCTTTTGACTATAATTGCGGTCCTTATTCAAGCAGATTGTTTGAAAAGGAAGTTCGGAGTGTAGCGCAGTCTGGTAGCGCACCTGGTTTGGGACCAGGGGGTCGAAGGTTCGAGTCCTTTCACTCCGACCATTTGTTCTTTAAGATAGTAATAGTAAAATCATCAAGTTTATGGTGGATGTAGTTCAGTTGGTAGAGCACCAGTTTGTGGCACTGGGTGTCGCGGGTTCGAGCCCCGTCATCCACCCCATTGATAGTAGAACCACCTCATGAAGCGCTAGTAGCTCAATTGGATAGAGCATCAGACTTCGGATCTGAGGGTTAGGGGTTCGAGTCCTCTCTGGCGTACCATCAAGTATGACTTCAGCAGTCGGCTCACGTAATGCTTACGTTAAAACTATGTGATGATTTTATTATTATGTGCGTTCGTAGCTCAGCTGGATAGAGCACTCGCCTTCTAAGCGAGCGGTCTCAGGTTCGAATCCTGACGGACGTACCACTTTATATATGCGGATGTGGTGAAATTGGTAGACACGCCAGACTTAGGATCTGGTGCCTCACGGTGTGAAGGTTCGAGTCCTTTCATCCGCACCACCTTTTTTTAAATTCCATTTTTAATCTTTTCAATTATTTCTTATCTTTACTCCATGAAAAGAGTACTTCTTATTTTCTCTGATTTTCTGTATAATAAACACCAAGATGTTACCTATAAAAGCAAGGGGATAGTATGATGGACAAAAACTTACTGATATTCATTGCTGTGGGTTTGGTATTTATGTATTTTGTGACGAATTTTGTGAATGAACTTCAGCAAGAGGATGAACAGCTTCAGAGCACCGGTTACCAAAAAAAACACAGTATCGATCAATTTATGAAGCAAGACAGTATAGGACAGGATATCCTGGATGTGGAGGGCGAGAGTGCGGAGGTGCAGGTGGCTGCATGGAACCAGTCGAAGCTGAAGCATGCACTGATAGCTTACTTCCCTGATTTTGACACGATGAAACTCTTTGCGAAAGAGAGAGTAAGGGGAGAGATACTGCGGAATAGGCTTCATCAGCATATCGACAGTGTGGAAAAAAGATTCTTTTCAGGTGAGATAGATGCCGAAAAGGCGAAAAAAGAGCTCGAGAACCTTAACTAAGGGCCCCTAAGCAGGAAAACCTGCTTAATAACAAGGGTCGCTCATGTTGTTGCGGTCTGCATAGAGGTAGACTTCAACACGTCTGTTGAGGGCTCTGTTCACCACACTGTCATTCGGGACAAGCGCTTTGTCAAATGAACATCCTTTGATCTTCGGATAGCCGTTGACTGCAAGGATATTTGCAACACTTCTTGCGCGTCTTTCCGAGAGGCGTTGGTTGTACGCGTAGCTTCCTCGGTCATCCGTGAATCCTGCCACGCCTACAACCGTCTGAGGATATCTCTCCAGCAGTTGTGCGATTTTCTGTACCTTGTACCGTGCATTTGGCTGGAGTTTGTCCGAATCTGTGGCAAACATCATCTTGTCCCTGAACATGATATGTACGTGGGTAGGGGTTTTGGATACGACGATGTCTCTCTCCGGATCCAGCTGTGCCAGCGGGTCATTGGAGACACCGGTACCGAGTGCTCTTGCAACTTCGTTCGCCTGCTGATCCAGGCTGTATCCTATCGCGCCACCTGCAAGGGCTCCCAGTTTTATCTTTTTATTGCCACCCGCCGTCATTGACTGGCTCCGGGTTTTGGTTATCCACGGCATTGCCTATGGCACCGCCTGCCAGTGCGCCTGCAGCGGCACCCAGGGCAGCGTTTCTTCCTTTGTGGCGGCCTGAGACGTTGTAGCCAATGACCGCTCCTGCTACTGCACCTGTGGCCACGCCTGTCTGTGTTGCATTGCGTGGCATTGCCTCATTTCCGGTACATCCGCTCAGTATTGCTGCCGCTGCCACAGAGAAGGCAGCACTTTTCACCATTTGTTTTTTCATTTCAGATTCACTCCGTTCTCTTTGATTTTAAAACAATTATAGCATAAGAGTGTGGTGCAATTGTGTTATTTGGCGGAAGGGGTGACAATTTTTTCATGCCACTCATAGAGGTTCTTTTCAAACCCTATCTTTTGGGTCTGGTAGAAGGATTTTGGACGGATCAGATACTCCTGGGCGACCCATCCTCCGTAGCTGTGCGGATAGAGATAGCTTTTTGCATGGGTTTTGATATGGTCGGGGATGGGATCGGTATCTCCCTCTTTGACGGCCTTCAGTGCGCGGTTGATCGCCTCATAGGCACTGTTTGACTTGGGGGAAGAGGCAAGATAGATCACCAGTTGCCCCAGAGAGATGCGCGCCTCGGGGTACCCGATATGCTTTACGATGTTAAGGGTGGAGCTTGCAAGATTGAGGGCGTTGGGATTGGCATTGCCGATATCCTCGGAGGCGAGTATTGCCAGTCGTCTGGCGATGAACTCAGCGGGCTCTCCCCCCTCGATCAGCCGTGCCAGATAGTAGAGCGCCGCATCGATATCCGATCCCCTGATGCTCTTGATCATCGCGGAAGTGAGCTCATAGTGGCTTTCGCTTTCGCTGCTTCCTCCCTGCATTGCATGGGGACGGATCTGCTTGAGGACGGGCAGGGTGATCTCCCCGGCGATATGCGCACTCTCCAGAAGATTGAGCGCGGCCCTCAGGTCGCCTCCGGAGGAGAAAACCGTATACTCCAACGCCTCTTCATCAATGGTGATACCCTCTTTCCGGACCACAGCGCGCAGATAGTTTTTCATCGAAGCGGGATCGACAGCGTTCAGCTCAAAGAGGTGAGAACGCGAACGCATCGCCGCGGTGAGTGAGTAGTAGGGGTTTTCTGTCGATGCACCGATGATCAGTGCCGCCTGCGTCTCCATAAAGGGGAGCAGTACCTCCTGCTGGTTCTTGCTCAGCCTGTGGACCTCGTCAATGAAAATGAGGGGTTTCTGCAGCGCGTGGGCATAGTTTTTAAAGATTGTCCGCAGTTCCTCGATCTTCAGGGTGGTGGCATTGAGCTCATAAAAGGGCCTCTCAAGTGCAGAGGCGATCACTCTTGCCAGCGTGGTCTTGCCGCATCCGGGAGGCCCATAGAGAAAGAGATGGGGGAGGGCATCTTTTTCGATCATTTTGCGGAGTATGGCATCTTTGCCCAGCAGATGCTCCTGCCCGATGATCGCATCTAAAGTTTTTGGACGGTAGTTCAGTGCAAGTTTCAACATTATTTAAAGCGTTTAAATGCCTCTTTGATCTCTTTTTTAAACTCGGAAAGAGAATCTGACTCATCTCTCTCCTTTTTGCCTTTTTTGCCCTGTTTCTGTGTGTTCTGCTCGTTTTTTTCAGCGATGAGCATATTTTTCTTTTTACGTTTCATAAACTCATGGAGATCATTGTACTCCTTGCGGGAGAAGTAGCGTGTTTTGTTCTCGGGAAGGTTGTTGAGATCCACCCCTCCGTAGGAGACACGTTTGAGGTCCAGTATCGTTGCACCGAAGTGTCCGAAGAAACGTCTCAGCTCACGGTTTTTCCCCTCCTTGATCGTAACACGAAGCTTGGTAAAGTTTTTCCCCTGGCTGCGAATCTCATAATAGGCAAAGGGCGCAAACTCCATCGAGGTGATCTTGCTCTTTTCATGGGCACCTGCACGTGCATCGTCAAGAACGAGACCCTCCTGCATCGCCTGCATCATCTCTTCTGTGATCGGTTTGTCGATCTTGATATTGTAGGTACGGTCGAGTGGACTCTCCATCAGGGCCTGTGCGACCTCCGGAGAGTCCGTAAGCAGCAGAACACCTTCTGAAGCATAGTCGAGCCTTCCTACTGGGATAAAGTGCCTGAATTTGCCCGGCAGCTTATGGTAGATCGTCGTTCTGCCCCTGTCATCTTTTTTGGTCACCAGTACCCCTTTGGGCTTGTTATAGACGACCATCGTGACTTCACCTGTCTGGCGTTTTTTGAGCAGCTTGCCTTTGATATAGATTTTGTCACTCTCTTTGACCTCGTAGGCGAAATCTGTGAGTACCTTTTTGTCCACGGTGACCTCACCGGCTTCGATCAGTCTGTCGGCCTCTCGTCTGGAGTATTTGGTATTGTGTGAAATATATTTATTGAGTCTCATAGTGTTTTCCTTATGGCTTCTACAGAAGCTTGCTCTGTGGCGTATGCTGAGGCTTTGCCCTCTTTGGGAGATGGCTTATATGCCCAGCCATTGTTAGTTACTTTTAATGCCTGCATTGACAAGATCATGGATATGAAGTACGCCGATGATCCTGCCATCATGGTCAGTAATGGGGAGCAGCTGGATGCGTCTTGTCTCAATGATCTCGAGCGCGTCGCTTGCAAGCAGTTCCGTATTCTGGTAGCTTGTCGGGTGCAGTGTCGCATAGGTGATTGCCGGGTAGTTCAGGTCAAAATCTTTTTTCATCAATGCACGCCTGAGGTCACCGTCGCTCAGGAGCGCTTTCAGCACGCCATGCTGATCGACGATCAGCACCGTCCCCATTTTCCCTTCGCTCATGACGACGACGGCCTCTTTGAGCGTTGTCTCTTCGCTGATGACCGGGAGGTTCTCTGTCTGCATCAGGTCCCTGATCTTTACAAACAGCTTTTTACCGAGGCTTCCTCCGGGGTGGAACGAGGCAAAATCCTCATGTTTGAATCCTCTTTTTCTCATCAGTGCCACGGCAAGGGCATCGCCGATCGCCATGGTGAGGGTAGTGGAGGTGGTAGGCGCTGCACCGAGGGGACAGGCCTCTTTTTCTACCGAAATATCCAGAAAGACATCAGCGTAGCGCCCCAGTGAAGAGTCAGGATTGCCCGTCATCCCGATCAGGGGGATATCAAAACGTTTGATATGCGGAAGTATCTTGGTGAGCTCTTCACTCTCTCCACTGTTGCTGATCGCAAGCACAGCATCTCCGTAACTGATCATCCCCAGATCGCCGTGCAGTGCCTCTGTAGGGTGAAGAAAGAAGCTGGAGGTTCCGGTACTGGCGAACGTAGCAGCCATCTTTGCACCCACCAGACCGGATTTCCCCACACCGGTGACTATCAGTTTGCCTTTGGTCTTGTAGATAAGCTCAACAGCGTCCAGGAAACGATGATCCAAACGTTCGGAAGCTCTTAAGAGCGCATCTGCTTCGATCTGAAAAGTCTCTTGTGCAATTGTGATAAGGTCCATACTACTACTTTTGATGATTTTTTAAATTATAGCATATTTGGATCCCCCCGGGGGAGATCATGATTTATACGATGAAGATTGTCGGGATGATAAGCGGATAACGTTTTTTCGTGCGGATCACATGTTTTCTGATCACATTTCTGATGTTGTTCTCCACATCCTTGTGGTTCTTGAGGGATTCCGGTTTGAGGTTGAGCAGCACGGTTTCGATCAGCTGTTCGATCTCTTTTTGGAACTTTTTGTTCTCTCTCTCTGATACCAGGCCGTGTGTGGTAATGACCGGTTTCCCGACAACCTTCTGGTTCTCCTGGGAGATCTGTGCTGCCACGTTGATGATCCCGTCTTCTGCCAGTTTCTGTCTGTCGAGTACGACATCATCTTCGATCTGCATATTGTTCTGGTTGTCGATATAGGT
>JACXUO010000072.1 GCA_014763885.1 Campylobacterales bacterium | reverse complement strand
ATCATCTCTACTTCCCCGTCAAAGAGCTTTGCAAACAGGGCATCATATGCCGTGACCATCACGATAGGCTCTTTGCCTTTCATTGTCTGGAGTGCACTCAAAGTGACTTTTTTCTCTATTTTTGGAGTGTGAATACTCATTGTTTTCCTACTGCGTCGATATTTTTACTGATTTTAGCATATAATATCCAAAATAATTTATTGATCGTAATAAAAAAGGGTTTACCTTGAAAAAATTGGTTGCTTATCTTACTACAGGATACCCCTCACTTGAGTTTACCGTAGATGCTGCACTGGCACTGAAAGAGGCCGGTGTTGACACACTTGAACTGGGCATGCCTTTCTCAGACCCCGTGGCAGATGGCCCGGTCATCGAAAAGGCCAACCTCCTGGCACTCCGGGCAGGCTTCAAGCTGGAGCACCTTTTTGATGCTTCTGCAAAGATCGCACCGCATATCGATACTCTGTGGATGGGATACTTCAACCCCTTCTACCACAAAGGCATAGAGTATTTTATCGCCAAGGCAAAAGAGAGCGGCGTCAACGGGTTCGTCATCCCTGATCTTCCTTTTGAAGAGGCCAGAGCCTATAAACCCATGATCGAAGAAGCGGGCCTGAGCCTTATCGATTTTATCGCGCCTACAGACAGCAAAGCACGTATCGAACAGATTGTCAGCGGGGCCAGGAAGTTCATCTATCTTGTGGCCTATGCGGGTATCACCGGTGCGGGGAAAAGTGAGGATCTGCAAGAGATCATCACCGATATCAAAGCATTCACCGATACGCCTGTCTATGTTGGTTTCGGGGTAGATGAGAACACGGCCAAAGAGAAGGCCAAAGGCGTAGACGGGGTGATCGTCGGCTCGGCATTTGTCAAAATACTTCTCGATGAGACGCTGAGCGACACACAGAAGATCGCAAAACTCGCTTCTGTCGCCAGAGAGATCAAAGCAAAGATCAACGAATAGGACGCCTCCAATCGGCTTGATTTTCCGGGATTTTTAAGTTAAAATCTAAAAAATCCCCAACATAATCTGGTAAAAAATGGAAGAGTCACTGATCATCAACCTGCCCAACAGACTGCAAAAAGATATCGAAGCATATGGAGAACCCTACTATTTTCATAAAAATGAGACGGTTTTCTCTCCCGAAGCGTTTTTAAAGTATTTTTTTATCGTATTCAAAGGGCGTATCAAGGTTTCCCAGGTTGAACCTGAAAAGGGTAAAGAACAGACCCTGAAGATACTCACCACGGGCGATATGTACGATATCGTCTCCCTACTTGACGGAGAGATCCACAACAACCTGCTCACCTCACTTGATGACCATACACAGGTGATGCGCTTCCCTGTCCATATCGTCCGCTCATGGGTCAATGAAAACAGTAGCTTTCGCCAGCTGATTCTCCCCTATATCGCAAAACAGATCAGGGAGACAGAAGAGCTGGCCCTGGACCTTTCGCTGCACAGTACTTCCCAGCGCCTCTTCAGGCTGATCGTCAAAAACATTGACCCCGATACACCGGGCAAGCTCAAACTCATTCATGATCTTCCCCACGAAGAGATCGCCGCGCTGATAGGCACCACAAGAAAAGTACTCAACCGGCAGCTCCAGGAGCTCAAATCCGAAGGGGTGATCGATGTAAAACGCAAAAATATCACTCCAAAAAACGCTCAAAAACTGCTTGACCTTCTGGAAGAGTGATCCTTTTGCTACTTTAGTGGCAGACAAACTTTTGCATATAGATTATAATTTATGCAAACCCTACCAAAACGGGGAAGAACATAAAAAAGGAGTTCAAATGCTACTTACTCGTTACAGACCATGGAACCAATTCAATGATTTCAGAAGAGGATTCGACAGGCTGCATACCTTGCTGAACGAGATGGACAGCTCTACGCAGGAGGTGGAAAGAAAATATGATTTTACTCCTGCGGTCAATACACGTGAAGGGGAGTATGCCTATCATGTGGAGGTCGATCTTCCCGGCGTCAAAAAAGAGGATATCAAAGTGGATATCGAAGAGGACAGGCTGGTGATCTCCGGAGAGAAGAAGCTCAAAGAGGAGCTGAAAGAGGAGGATTACTATAAAGTAGAGAGCTACTATGGAAGCTTCAAAAGAAGCTTTTCGCTTCCGGACAATGTGGATGTGGAGAACATCAGTGCTTCATGCGAAGACGGGGTACTCGAAGTGGTGATCCCAAAACTGGAGAAACCGGAAGTTGAAAAAACAAAAAGAATCGCTGTAAAATAAGGAGAGCGTGATGGATATCATCAATAGTGCCAAAAATCTAGGTACGCAGATCGAAGAGGGTCTGGAGAGAGGGATAGAAAAAGCGGGTGAAGTATTGGACAATGTAGCCAGCCACCTCCCTTTCTCGAACCTGGCAAAAAAAGAGAACGGAGACTTTCACATCGAGATCGATATGCCAGGGATCAAGAAAGAGGATATCAAAGTCGATATAGAAAATAATGTTCTCTCCATTTCCGGCACGAGAAAAACAAAACATGAGGTGAAAGAGGAGGATTATTACCTTTGCGAAAGCGCCTTTGGAAGAATAGAGCGGAGGTTTACCCTTCCCGAGGGGATAGACCCCGAAAAGATCTCTGCAACACTCGAGAACGGGCAGCTGATCATCGATCTGCAAAAAGAAGAGAAGCTCAAGCCGCGATCGATAGAGATCAAATAAAAAGAGTCAAACAGACGTGCCGGGGTATCCGAAACCTTCTTGCTTCCCTCCTTCCCATCCCGGCATAAAAATCTTCGATAAAATCCTCAAAACCCAATCGATAACTAAACAACTTAAAGTATAATAACCCAACTTACTCATCAAGGCAGTAATATGGATTATTTTACTTGGAATGTCAGCCCGGTACTCTTGGAACTTGGCCCTCTTCAGCTTCGCTGGTACGGTCTATTATTCGTAGGATCATTTTTTTTGGGCCTGGCGATCGCCAGATGGATATTTCGACGTGAGGGACGTGATCCTGAAGTGCTCGATACGCTATTGATCTATGCGTTGGCGGGTACGGTGATCGGGGCAAGACTCATGCACTGCCTGGCGTACGAGCCGCACTACTACCTCTCCCACCCTCTTGAGATATTGATGGTATGGAAAGGGGGCCTTGCAAGCCATGGCGGGATGCTCGGGGTGATCATCGCTTTGTGGCTCTTTTGCAGACGCTACAAAGAGTCCTTCTTCTGGCTGCTTTCGCGTATCACGATCCCGGGACTTGTCGTCGCTGCTTCCGTAAGGTTCGGGAACTTTTTCAACTCGGAGATACTCGGCAAGGAGACCGATCTGCCCTGGGCGATCATCTTTGAACGGGTCGATATGCTTCCCCGCCATCCCGTACAGCTCTATGAGGCCTTCTCCTACCTTGCCATCCTTGGGCTTTTTGTGATACTCTACAAAAAACTCACGCCGGCCTTTACAACAAGACTCCTTCCTGGGCTCTTTCTTTTGATGATGTTCACTGTACGCTTTTTGCTGGAGTACACCAAAACCAAACAGGCTGCCTACACCTGGGAGATCCCTTTCAGCACCGGGCAGATGCTGAGCCTCCCTTTCATCATTATCGGGTTAGTCTGGGTTATCTGGGCGATCAAAGTGAATAAAGTAAAAAATAAATAATTTGGTATAATCATACATTATGACGAAACCAATCCAAACCAAAAACTATACACTGGGCATCGATATCGGTTCTACGACCGTAAAGTATGTCGTCTGCGACCAGAACTTCGATATCCTTGCCAAAGCCTACACACCGCACGAAACCAAACAGGCTGCTACACTTCTTGGCCTTCTGGAAGAGCTCTCCCATACCCGGCCCGATATCTACAGCGGGATAGCAAAAGTCTATATCACAGGCTCGGGCGCCTCGCGTATCGCACCTGCTCTTCATGCCCGTTTTGTCCAGGAGGTCAATGCCGTGGTCCTTGCTGTAGAGCATCACCACCCCGACGTGCGTGCGGTCATAGAACTGGGCGGGCAGGATGCCAAGATTATCCACTTCAAAGAGAGTGAGGACGGCAAAAAGTCCGTACTCACCTCCATGAATGACAAATGTGCCTCAGGGACCGGTGCGACGATCGAAAAGTGTACCATGAAGGTGGGGATGGAGAGCGAAGAGGTTCAAAAACTCACATTTCAAACCGACAAGCTGCACCATGTCGCTGCCAAATGCGGGGTCTTTGCCGAAACAGATATTGTCAACCTTGTCAAAACCTCTGTTCCCAGCGATGAGATCATGAACTCGCTTGCCGATGCGATCGTCATGCAGAACCTGACCGTGCTGACCAGGGGCAATACCCTGATGCCGAAAGTCCTTCTGCTTGGTGGCCCCAATACCTATCTGCCCTTTCTGCAGGAGTGCTGGCGTCTTCGTATCAGCGAACTCTGGGAAGAGAGAGGGATCGCTTATGACAGAGAGAAACTCGAAGAGCTCATCGCAGTACCGCAAAATGCACAATACTATGCAGCCCTGGGTGCAGTGATCTTCGGCGAAGGGGAAGAGAACCATGAGCAACGCTTTACAGGGCTTGACAAACTTCGAACACTTGTCAATGGTGCTGACGACCTGCTAAACGAGAACGACGATACTCCCCTGAGTACTTCCACCGAGGAGCTGGAGGCCTTCAAAACAGAGTACGCCATCAAGCCTTTCAGTGCACCGGTTTTACAAGAATTGACAACCTGCTACCTGGGTATTGACGGGGGCTCGACCAGTTCCAAAGCCGTTCTGGTCGATGAGGAGGGAAATCTGCTCTGTAAGGTCTACCAGCTCTCCAAGGGGAACCCGATACAGGACACGCTGGAGCTTCTAGAGCAGATCAAAGAGATAGATCCCCACGGTTATTACCAGGTAAAGGGCCTCGGTGTGACAGGCTATGCTGCCGATGTCCTTGAGGGGGCGCTAAGGGCCGATGCCAATATCATCGAGACCATCGCCCATATGAAGAGTGCCCAAAAGGTCTTTGGCCAGAGCGTGGATGTCATCTGTGATATCGGCGGGCAGGATATCAAAGTCCTTTTTATGGAGAACGGGATGATGAAAAACTTCCGCCTCTCCAACCAGTGCAGCGCGGGTAACGGTACCCTGCTCCAGAGTATGTCCAAACAGTTCGGTATCCCTGTCGAGGGATATGCCGACACCGCCTTCGCTGCGAAAAAAGCGCCGCGTTTCAACTACGGGTGTGCGGTCTTCCTCGATACGGACCGTGTCAACTTCCAAAAAGAGGGGTACAGCAAAGAGGAGCTCTTTGCCGGGATCGCCAAAGTACTGCCGAAAAATGTCTGGCAATATGTGGTACAGGCCCCCAACCTTGCAGCCTTCGGGAGACATTTCGTCCTTCAGGGCGGTACCCAGTACAACCTCGCCGCACTCAAAGCCCAGGTTGACTATATCAGGGCAAGGGTCCCGGACGCTATCGTTGATGTCCATCCCTATCCCGGGGAAGCGGGGGCATACGGTGCGGCCATAGAGGCCAGAGACAGGGTAAAAGAACGGGGCGAAGCGACGTTTGTAGGGATGGAGGAAGCGCTGAGGATGACCTACACCTCCCGCACCGATGAGTCGACACGCTGCCACTTCTGCTCGATCCAATGTTCGCGTACCTTTATCGATACAAAAACCCCCTCCTCCGAGCCAGTACGTTATATCGCGGGCTTTTCCTGTGAGGAGGGTACCGTAGAGTCCCATGAGGCACTCAGGTCGCTCAAAGCGTCAAGACAGGCCCTGCAGAGCTCTGTTCCCAACCTTGTCAAAAAAGAGTCCCATGCGCTTTTTGCACCCACCTATACACTGGATACCAA
>JACXUO010000071.1 GCA_014763885.1 Campylobacterales bacterium | reverse complement strand
CCATTTATGGCCCCAAAGGGATCAGAGAGTTCATAGAGTGCGTAATGAACGATATCAGCTATGAGAAACTGGGGTACAGACTGACGATCATTGAGTACTTACCGCAGGAAGAGTATCACTTTGATAAATTTTCCCTCAAGGTCCTGCCTCTGCTGCATTCTGTCGAGAGCCATGCATTTTATATCAAAGAATATGACACCTGCAACCGCCTTGATGAGGTAAAGCTCAAGGCGCTGGGGCTGGAGCCTTCTCCCCTCTATGGAGAACTCAAAAGAGGCAAAAGCATCGTAGTGGACGGAGAGGAGATCCATCCGGACTCCTTCATGCTTGAGCCGAGAATCGGAAGGAGAGTGATCATCGCCGGTGACAATGCAGTACCCGAGATCATGGGCGATTATCTTGAGGAAATAGACCTTTTGGTACATGAGTGTACCTATCTGCAGGAGAGCTATGAACATCTGAAGGTCAAGGTACAGCATACCACGGCCAGGGACCTGGGGAGATGCGCGCAAAAACACCGTGCCAGGAACCTGATCGCAACACATATCAACCCCCGATACAATGCGAATGGGAAGATCGGCATTGAGGCGGTCAAGGAAGAGATCGCGCGGTATTACAAAGGGAGACTTTTCATCGCCAATGATTTTGACTCCTACCACTTAACCCGGGACAAAATCATCGTTCAGCTTTAAGAGACCGTATCCGATGGTCCACATAACGCTGTTCTTTGCAAATATCTCTAAGAATAGCTTGATTATAATAACGGAAGGATTAAGGGAAGAGGGAGAGACCAATGAATATCTTGGCAGTATCAGTACTGTTTGCACGGGGTACAAATCTTTATACGCAACTCCAATAGAATACACACCATCCTGGTAAAGTAAACCATAGAGGACCAATAACGCAGAGTTGGTCAATAATGAAAAGGTTAACTCAAGAGTCACATCTCTGAAAGGAGGTAAAAATGGGTGCAGGAATCATAGGAGGCTGGGTAATACTTTTTGCTGTGTTATTTGCTTCCAAAAAAACCATATTTTTGAACTCAATACAAATTCCGAAGATCATGTATCTGAGGGGGAAAGAGAGAATTAGGAGCAGGAAGCGGAGATTGTGCTTTGGGGAAAATGATTGGAAGTTCGCTCTTATGAGCTGAAGAGATACAAAGGAGCGTTCTGCCGCTCCTTTCCCTCTCTCAAAGATAGATCACCTCCTCGGGTTCAACGATATGCACTTTCTGGTTGAACACATTTTCCAGAACACTGCGGAGAATGATCTGCTTATCTCGCTCTCCGTGGATCAGAAAGATACGTGTAAGGCCATCCATCCTGGATATCCATCTGATGATCGCATTCTGGTCTGCATGGGCCGAAAATCCGTTGATCGTATGAACCGTTGCTTTGACAACGATATCCTCTCTGAATATCTTTACCCATCTCGCACCATCCACCAGATGCCTTCCCAGTGTCCCCTCCACCTGATAGCCGACAAAGATCACCGTGTTTTTCCTGTTCCAGAGACGGTTCTTGAAATGATGAAGAATCCTGCCGCCTGTACACATTCCGCTGCCGGCGATGATGATCGTACGGCGGTCAAACTCATTGATCTTTTTGGATGCTTCGACATCAGGAGTATATTCCAGCCACTCAAAATCAAAGATGGAGCCATCCCTCTCTTTGTACTCCTGGCATTTTTTGCTCAGAAGATGCGCATAGTTGTTATAGACCTCCGTGGCACGCGTCGCCATGGGGCTATCCAGAAAGATCTGGCATTGAGGCAGTTCTTTCCTGTCATGCATCTCTTTGAGAAGACACAAAATTTCCTGGGTTCTTTCGATGGCAAAAGAGGGGATAAGTACATTTCCCCAGTCATTCAGCGTCTCTATCACAACCTTTTTGAACTCCGCGATTGTATTCTCCATACTCTGATGATTGCGGTCACCGTACGTTGATTCCACATATAGCGTATCGGCATGGGTACACTCGGAGAGATCCTGCTGCACGATATCGTTGTCATTGCCGATATCTCCAGAAAATACGATCGTCTGCTCAACACCTCTCTCCTGATAGGTGATCTCCAAAAATGCTGATCCCAGGATATGGCCCGCATCACGGTAGGTGACATGGAGTCCCTCCTCTATCTCTACAGGCTTGTCATATTCGCAGACATACCAGTCCAGGCCAAAGGTCGTCTCAATGTCATCTTCGTCATAAAGCGGCAGCCTCTCTTCCTCTTCGCTCCCTCTCCTTTGCGCTTTTTTGTATCTGGTTTCATAATCCTCTTTCATGATTTTGGCGCTGTCAAGGAAGATGATCTCGGCAAGTTCCGCGGTGGCTTCAGTGGCGTAGATCGTACCCTTAAACCCCTCCTTGACCAGTTTGGGTATGCGCCCGATATGGTCCAGGTGCGCATGGGTGACCAACAGGTAATCGATCTCCGAAGGATCAAAGTGAAAGGGTCCGTAGTTCCGCTCCTCTTCGGATCCCTGGAACATGCCGCAGTCTATCAGAATCCGCGCTCCTTTCTCGATAGAAAACAGGTGACAGGAACCTGTCACAACACCTGCCGCTCCATGGGAAGTTATCGTCGCCATCTTCAACCCTTTCTCATTTTATTTTACAGCATAGCATATTTTATCGTTTATTCAAAATGTGACAATATCCTGTTTTTATCGGTTTTTACGAGGTCGGACGTGATATTTTTCTTCAATAGTGCTCTGCTTGCCTCTCCCATCTCATGAAGGAGTTCGTTATTGTGCTCTTTGGGAAATGCCAGGAAAAGCTGTTCGGGCCTGAAGTGATTGACAATTGCCTCGATATCCGCTGCAATATCTTTCACCGTGCGTTTTTCCCTTTCGCTTTGCAAATGGGGACTTTCAAGCGTACCTTGCCCTTTTTTCCCTACAGTGTCACTCATCACTTCACCGATTTTCTTTCTTCCCTCTATAAACGCTTCATCGTTCAATAGGGTTAAAGAGTGGGAGATTTTCATCTCATTCCCCACAACACCTTCATGTCTCTCTACCTGATAAGCTTTCAGCTCTCCAAGATCGGCCACGATCACCACTGTGTTTTCCAGGTTCATACTCTCTCCTTTATGACAAAATGTACGTGAGATAAAAACGCCTCATTCTTATCTTCCCAAATCATAGATAATTTTTTCTAACTTGTCAATATAATATGAGAAAATTCAACGCTGCCGCTTCATATCGATTGATCAGATCGCTACCGGTTCGATTCTTTTTGCATAGAGCAGGAGCACTATCCCGGCAAAAACTATCGATGCCGTGACATAGAGTGTCGTATTATAATCACCGAAATAATCGATCAAAGCGACACTGTAGAGCGGCGCACCCACCTGCCCTATCCCGTAGGCTGCTGTCATCGCGCCCATAAGGACGACAGGGTTTTTCCCTGCCAGCTGGCCGCCGAGATTCAAAAAGAGTGCGACAAGACCGATAAAGGTACTGCCGTAAAGAGCGCCGCTCAGTAGATTCAGCAGGATATTGCTACTCAATGCAGGGATGAGGATACCAACGATCTGCAGCGCCATGGCAATGATGATGACATTCACGCTTCCATAACGATGCGCCCATCTCATCCATAGTATCGAAGAGGGGATCCCGGCAATCCCTACGATAAGCCACCCAAGATTTCCGTATCCTTCCAGCCCTTCAAGGGAGTTGATGATATCGGGCAGAAAAGTCCCCTGGACCACAAACCCGACCCCTTCGGTAAAGTAGGCCAGGATCAGAAGAATGACATAGGGAGAAAAGATGGATCTGCTAAGGGGATGTTTGAGCGACTCTTTTTTGATCGCTTGATCAAACGACAAAATATGCAGGGAGTAAAAGGTCACGATAGAAGCAAACAGAGACAAGGCAAGCCACGCCTCACTCCAGGTACTCTCTTTGAGAATCGTCTGGCTGATCAGCTCAGAGATAACGATGGAGAAACCGATACCGCTGAAATGTATCCCCATCGCTTTTGTTTTGCTCTCAAAATTCAACTTGACCATCACGATAGCTCCGCCGACGATGAGGACCATTGCAGAACCGAACCCTGCGATCACCCTGGAGAGCAGCCACAATGTCTCGTTGGTACTCAGAGCCAGTACCAGTGTCGTGAGAATACTGAGCACCATCCCTATCCTGAAGTACTTGACTTTGGTGTTGATATCTTTGATAAAGATCGAAAAGATCGCACCTGCCAGATAGCCCGCAAAATTAAATGAGGCCAAAACTCCCGCATAGGAGAGCGTCAAGAAGTCATTAAGCATAAAGGGAAGAAGCGAAGTAAAAGCGAACCGTGCCACTCCTATACCTACCACGATGGCCAGGATACCGGCAAGAAGTATGGCGGTGTTGTTGTTTTTATCAAGAAGGGTTTTTATCATGCTGTTTTTTGCCGGGATTATAGTGACAGTAGACTTAATGCTGGGCAGTAAAAGAGATGCAATAAATCAGTTCAGCATCATTTTATGGGGAAGCGAAGAGAACCGTGACGTGCGCTTCGTTGCAGTCAGGCTAGATCTCATACAATATTCTTATGAAAAAGAGAGCATACCGGAGTCGGTGTCGAATGTAAACCTTTTTTCATGGAAAAGCTTCAGGCAGGCGTCGACCACCGCGGCATCATAGCGTATTCCCCGTCCCTTGGCGACCTCGTCAAGGGCTACTTCGATCCCCATAGCCGAGCGGTATGGGCGATGCGAAGAGATGGCTTCGATGACGTCAGCAACGGTAATGATCCTTGCTCCCAGAAGGATCTCGTCTCCTTTGAGGCCCTGGGGATAGCCCGAACCGTCAAGATGTTCGTGATGCTGAAGAATGATCTGCGCGATCGGCCAGGGGAAGCGTACATCCTTGATAATCTCATAGCCCGCCTGCGGGTGTGTCTGGATCAGCTTGTACTCGATATCTGTCAATCGGCCGGGTTTGGCAAGGATCTCTGCAGGGATATGGATCTTTCCAAGATCGTGAATAGTGGCCGCGAATCTAATCCCTTCCGTCTCGTTCCGATCAAGCCCCATCTCCTCGGCGATAGCCGTCGCCAGTTGGGCAACGCGTTTCTGATGGCCGGCCGTATAGGGATCGCGCGCTTCCACGGTGGCGGCAATCGCCAGGATCGTCTGTTCCAGTCCCTCGCGCAAAAGGGTCTCGTGCTTTTCATCCGCGGCACGCGTACGCTGACTGAGAATACCGTAGGCCAGATCGCTGGCCAACTCTTCAAGCAACTCAACCTCTTCCTCGTCAAATGACTCCGTTTGGGAGGAGTAGATACTCAACGCACCGAAAGCCCTCTCCCCGTCGAAAAGCGGCAGTGAGATGTGGGAGACGTATCCCCGCTCCATCGAGGCCGTTCGCCAGATAGGGCATGTGGCAGGATCCGAAATGTTGCGGTAGATCTGCGTTCTTCCTTCACGGACGGCCTCTCCGGCAGGCAAGATACCTTTTTCCTTTTCCTCCCAACATAAGTCACTCAGCCAGTATTCTTTCCCCTCGAACCCGTACCAGGCGACAGGATTAAGGCGCTTGAGCGGGCCCTCATCCGCATAGTCGACAGCGGCAAGGCTATAACCGCCCTTTTCAACGATGACCTTCGTCACCTTTTTGAGCAGGTTATTTTCGCTGGTCGCGCGCACAAGGGCCAGGTTCCCGGCAGAAAGTGTTTTAAGGGCACGGTTCGCCCGATTGAGTGCGGCCTCGGACGCTTTGCGTTCGCTAATATCGCGGATGATCCCGATGGCGCCCCATCTCTCCTTTCGCCGGATAGCGGACATGGAGAGCTCGATGGGAAACTCTGTGCCGTCCTTTTTGACGGCAGTGAGTTCAAGGGTTTGGCCGACAGCGGCACCTTTTCCCGTACGTAGAAACTCTTTAGGGTCTGGTAAACTTTAAGAACCAAAAAGGTATCTTAAAGTATGAGCAGAAGGGCATTCAACAAGTATTACAATCGTTCGCATATTTCAGAGGG
>JACXUO010000013.1 GCA_014763885.1 Campylobacterales bacterium | reverse complement strand
TCTTAACCGTGGATTGCTTCACCCTAAAGGGTTCGCAATGACCGTCATTGCGGGCTTAACCACTTCCGATTTTGCGGGCTTTCTCGTCCCACCTCTCCGGAGAGTGTGAAAGAACACACTCTCTCTTTGCTGTGGGAGGTTTCGCACATCAGCGTGATCACGGGCTTGTCTGAAAAGGAGAGTTGATCCATAAATGAGATTTTCCGCATAATCATTCTCCTTTGTGCATCGCGATAAACTGGGCTGTCACCGTATCCATTGTCGTGATATGCACCATCAGCCACTCTGTCAGGATCCCCAGAAAATATTCCCGTACCGCACCAGGATCCCTCGTCTGCTCCCAGCGGCTTACGATCCGCTTCATCTCATTGAGTACACGCAGGTGCTCCCCCTGGTGGAGCATCAACGCTTACTTTTACCGATCATTCACTCCTTAACACGGAAGATCAAACAACTGGAGGGGGTGTTGCGCTACACCCTGATCGACGATGCACCCAGACGCCTGGCGCGCTTTCTGGTCGACCATGAGCATCTTTTGCATCACCTGACACAGCGGAATATCGCACAGCGTATCAAACTGACGCCGGAGAGTACCTCCAGGATCATCCGCACCTTCAAAGAGAAGGGTTGGGTGGAGGTGCGGCAAAAGAAGCTCTACCTGCTTGATCCCGAAGCACTGCAGGCATTTTCCGGATAGCCTCGTACCCTCTCTTTTGCGGATGAAAGGGTCAAGGAGAAGGTCTCAGGCCAGGCCTCCGTCCTCCCCGGTGATATCTTTGAGGATATGGTAGGCATGGTTGATCGCCATGGCGATGGAGCCGCCGCTTTTGTAGACGATATCTCCTGCGGCATAGAGTCCCTTGACGCTGGTTTCAAACTTCTCGCTGATCACCGGCAGGTCATGCTCATCGAGCTCCATGCCGCTCTTTCTGAAAAAATCCACCGGTGTCGTACCGCCCAGCGCATAGATCACCCTGTCATAGAGCGTATGAAAGCCGTTGCTGTAGTTGACCCGGACCATCCCCTCTTCATTTTCGATCGAATCGATATCGATACCGTAGCGGACACGCAGGCGCTCTTCCTGGTCATAGCGCTCGATCATCTCCCGGTTGATGTCGTTGATCCTTGCAAAGCTCTCCCTTCGGTAGGCAAGCGTCACATCGTTGATGGTACTCAGCTGGCAGGCATACTCCACCGCGGAGTCGCCCCCTCCGACCACCAGTATCTTCTCATGGCCGCGGCACTCATAGGGGTTGAAGTTGACCACTTTTTTGAGAGAGGCCGGGATCTTGTAGGAGGGCTTGTTGGGTTTGCCCATACGGCCGATCGAGACGATGACGTTCTTCGCCGTGAAATCCCCCTTCGGGGTCACGACCGTAAAGAGGCCATCCTCTTTGACGACCCTGTCCACTTCGCACTCGAAAAGCGTATCGATATTTTCGTGATCCAGCAGGGACTCAAAGTACTCCAGCGTGCTCTCCTTGGTCCCGTCAAAGAACTCGACATTCCCCTCCATCTCGACGCTTTGCCCCTGCCAGTCCTTGTCAACCCTTTTGGAGTCTTTGTAGTACTGGCGGATCGTCTGGGAATGGTTGTCCCCTTTCTCGATAAAAAGTATCCTTTCAAGCCCGAATATCGATGCTTCCACTGCCGAAGCGATACCCCCCGGCCCTCCGCCGACAACGATCAGATCATACCTCTTTTCCACGCTCTTTCCTCCTCCTGTATTGAGATTGCACAAAAGATTATTATAGCATCAGAAGATAATAAAAGCATAGTTTTTTACACATATTCTGCACTATCATTTTTTCCTATTTTCTGCCTTCGGAAAAAACTTTTATTTTATGAAAAATAGCCACCGCAAAGCGCGCTAAAGTGGTGTACAATTCGCTATTTGATAGCGAAGGAAAAATATGGTCGATTTTCGTATAGGGAACTACCTCCTCAAGCCCTTTACCATACACACGAAAGGATTGATGGAGGAGTATCTCCAGGAGGTTCACAGCAGCCTCAGCGACTACTCGTTTGCAGCGAATTTCATGTGGCTGGCAAACTCCAGCGGGTTTTACACTGTTGTCAAAGATACTTTCTGCCTTTTTATCCTCAACGGCGGCGAACTCTCCATGCTTTTGCCGCCCCTGGGAAAAAAGAGTACATCAACGATGCGATCATCGAATGCTTTGAGATCATGAACCTCAACAACTCTTCAAAATATCTCTCGCGTATCGACTATGTCGACGAGTATTATATGACGGATTTTGTCGAGGAAGTGGAAGGGCAGGATATCTTTGAGATACTGGAAAACTACCTGATCGAAAAGAAGCTCGCAGACTATGTCTACAATATCGACGACCTTATCGAACTGCGCGGCAACGGCTACCATACCAAACGTACCGAGATCAACAAGTTCAAAAAGAACTACCCGGGATTTACAACAGAGCTGCTTGATCCTGCGATCCATACCGGAGAGATCATCGAACTCTTCAACCGCTGGGTCATCAACCGCATGAAGTATATGCCCAAAGTGGAGCTTGACGCTTTTCTTGACGGCATCAACTATGAACGCTTTGCGATCAAAAGAATACTCAAATACTACCAGGAGATGGGGCTTTTTGGGATGGTGCTGCGTATTGACGGAAAGGTGATGGGATTTACCGTGGGCGAACGGACAAACGATACCACCGCAACAATCCTGATAGAAAAAACCGAATTTGACATTCTGGGTTCGGCACAATTCATCTTCAGGGAGTTCTGCAAACTGCTCAAAGCACATTACGGGTCACTCTATATCAATGCAGGCGATGATATGGGGTTTGAAAACCTGAAAAAGGTCAAGCTCTCCTACAGGCCCGCCAAACTCCTGCCCAAATACAGTATCTACCAGAAAAACTGATGCAGATAGACTTCGCCGTGTGAGTGACCTTGGGAGGCTGATCAAGATAGAGGAGCAGGCATTTGACGCAGCCAGCTACCCGCTTTCAAGGAGAAACTTTCTCTACCATATCAGAAAAAAGCATATTCTTATTGTCAGGATTGAGAGCAGGGTGGCCGGATACCTTCTTTTTTTCACCTATAAAAAAAGCTGGCGCATCTACTCGATCGCCATAGCGGAGGAGTTCCGCCGGAAGGGGCTGGGACGTTCTCTTATCAGCCACCTTAGGGAGTATGCAGCCAGCAAAGCCGGGTATCTTCTGCTCGAAGTAAAAGCCGACAATATCCAGGCCTTGCATCTCTATACTCTGCTTGGCTTCACCCCCCTTAAAATACTCAAAAACTACTACCCTGACGGCGACGGTATCAAAATGCTCCTTGAGGTTTAGCTGATGATCTCATCAATCCTTTGATAACCTTTTCTGCACACCATATGCCCGTCACTGTCAATCCTGACCACCGAAGGAAATGCATTGGCACCCATGGAGCGGGCTTTGGAAAAATCATGCCGCATCAATACCTCTGCCCGTTCGCTCTCATAAAAAGTGACAAACTCCTCCTCTTTCTCAGGATCAAGATATGATTTCAAGGTCTGCAGGTCTGTGATATCTGCCCCGTCAATATAAAAAGCCCTTTGTATCCTGGCAAGATACGCGAAGGAGGCAGCATCTCCCCAGAGTTCACGTACGGTCACGACTGCTTTGCATGCGGGATAGGTATCATATTCGAAATTGTCACGTTCAAAGAGCTTCTCTGTAAAGTGTTGTCCGGTGGTGTCTGCAACCTGCTGCCACGTCGCTTTCAGTCTGGTTTTGGCCGCTGCATCCCACGGCATCTCGCCTTTCGTACGCAGCCCTCCGACAACAAGGGAGAAGTCATACCTGTCACTGTACTGCTCTCTCATTGCCTCCATCACCGGATGAAACCCCCAGCACCAGGAGCACATCGGGTCGATGACGAAGATGTATTGAGTCTTATTTTTCGGCTTCAAAATCGAGTGAGATCGAGTTGACACAGTGTCTTGTCTGTTTAGGTGTAAAGCCTTCTCCCCTGAAGACATGCCCGAGATGCCCGCCGCATTTGGCGCAGACGATCTCCACGCGTCTGCCGTCCGCGTCCGGCACTTCCGCCACCGCACCCTCGATCGCATCATCAAAACTCGGCCAGCCCGTCCCGCTGTCAAACTTCGCATCGGACCTGAAAAGCGGCGCACCGCACTGCCTGCAGGCGTAGATCCCCTCTTCTTTATTGTCAACATATTTTCCCGTAAAGGGCCTCTCGGTGCCTTTGTGCAGTATCACATACGCCTCTTCGGGGCTCAGTTCATTGTATGCCATCAGATATCCTTTGTCGTGTTTTGCTGTGTTTCGTTCTCTTTTTGAAACTTTTTGGATGTGGAGAGCGGTCCTTTCCTGGATGTTTTATCCTTCTCTTTTTTGGGCATCTTTAAAACCACGATAAAAACGATCACAATGATCGCATAGGCAAGATAATAGTAAAGATTATCACCGGTTGGCATCAGTTTACCTCCATGATCAGATCGCCGCTTTTGACGATCTTGAATTTTTTCTCTATTGTTTTGACATCACTCTCTTCCATGACAAGGACGGGGGTGATCGTGTCCTTGGCGTGCTCCACGAGATAGGCAAGATCCGCTTTGATGACCGGGTCCCCCGCTTCTACTCTCTCCCCCTCCTGCACAAGACGCTCAAATCCCCTGCCTTTCAGTGCAACGGTCTCCAGTCCGATATGTACCATCACCTCAAGGTCTTTGTCGCTCTTGATGCTGTAGGCATGGTTGGTCTCGAAGATTTTGGAGACTTTGCCCGAGATCGGTGCTGTAAATAGCCCTGAGACAGGTCTGATCGCCACACCGTCCCCCGCCATACCTTGTGAAAAGACCTCATCCTCCACCTCTTCGAGAGCAACCACCTGCCCATCGACGGGTGCAAAAATCTCTCTCTGTTTACGTTTTAAAAATCCAAACATTACATTACCTCGTATACTTCAGCTCTCCGCCTATGATCGTCGATATGATACTGAAATCTTCATCAAATATGACTATATCTGCATCGTAGCCTCTCCGCAGTTCGCCTTTGGGTATGTCCAGTTTGCGCGCGGGGATCTTGGTCGCACTCTTCACTGCTTCGACAAGCGACATGGAAGTGTGCGCCACCATCTTGCGGAGCCCTTCATTGAGGCGCAGTACCGATCCTGCCAGTGTACCATCCTCGAGCTCGGCTTTACCTTCTCCTACCACGACCCTCTGCCCTCCGAGATCATAGAGACCGTTTTTCATACACCCTGCCCGCATCGCATCGGTGATCAGGATCAGTTTATCCTTTTTGAGCCGGTAGGTCAACTCCAGAGCCGAGGAGTGGGTATGTACCAGGTCGGGGATGATGTCACAGGTCACATCGCTCTCAAAGACCGCCCCGATGATCCCCGGTTCCCGATGATGATATCCGTTCATCGCATTAAAGAGATGCGTCGCATGGGAGACCCCCCACCCGAAACTCTCTTTACACTGATCATAGGTAGCATCAGAGTGCCCGACACTGAGGATGATATGGGGGTATTGCTCGGTAAGATAACGGATAAACGCTTCAGCCCCCTCCACTTCAGGCGCCAGTGTGATCATCCTGATACTCTCCGTATGATCAGCTATCAGGTCAAAGTTTGGTGGTTGTATATAGACCTCATCCTGCGCCCCGTGCCTGGAGGGGTTGATAAAAGGACCTTCGAGATGGATCCCCAGTATCCGGGCCCCGCTGACTTTCTCTTTGTATATTTTGATATTTTGTAAAGCGGTATCAATGGCTTCGGTTGACATCGTCATTGTGGTAGCAAGAAAAGAGGTGGTGCCTGTCTGAAGCAGTGTCCGGGATATCATCTCAAGCGCTTCAGGCGTAGCATCCATCACATCCGCACCGCCTGCCCCGTGGATATGCAGGTCGATAAACCCCGCGCTCACATACGCGCCGCCAGCATCGATGGTCTCTGCCCCTTCCGGCACACTCTCCGCGATCTCGATGATCTTTTTGTCAAAGAGCAGTACCTTCCCCTCAACAACACTGTCATCTTCAATCAACCGGGCATTAATGATCGCTTTCATCCTTTACAGCACTTCCTCTTTCAGTTTTTCCTTGAGCACGCGCTTGAGTACCTTGCCTGTCGCATTCTTGGGAAGTTCTTCGATCACATGGACATGTTTTGGTATCTTGAAGTTCGCCAGGTGTGCGCGCAGATATCCCTTGAGCACCGCTTCATCGATCCCTTCTGCCTCCTCTTCGAGTTCGACATAGGCGACAGGGATCTCCCCGTTCTTCTCATCGGCAATCCCTATCACCGCAGACGCACTGATCCCCTCAAAGCGATCGATCACCTCCTCTATCTCCCGTGGATAGATATTGATCCCCTTGGAGATGATCAGGTCTTTTTTCCTGTCAACGATGAAAAGATACCCCTCCTCATCGATATACCCCATATCACCGGTAAGCAACCATCCGTTAATGACCGTCTCTGCTGTTGCTTCCGGACGGTTCAGGTAGCCCTGCATGACATTGTCACCCTTGACGATAATGTCTCCGATCTCACCCTTCGGCAACTCCAGAAGATTCTCATCGACCACTTTTATCTCGTATCCTTCCAGTGCGGTTCCCACTGAACCTGCTTTCTGCTTCTCAAGCCTGTTGATACAGACTGCCGGGCTCGCCTCGCTGAGACCATACCCTTCAAGCAGTTTCGCCCGCTTGAACTTCACTGCCATTGCATCCAGTGTCTTGGGCTGCAGAGGAGCTGCACCAGAGATAAAGGCACGCAGGTTGTTGAACCACATAAAGTACCAGGGAAGCTTCGCTTTGGCGAGTGCGCTGTAGACATCGGGGATCCCGAAGAAGAGCGTGACACGCTTCATCAGTGTCTGCCTGAAGATATTGGAGAACGGCTGAATGGACTGGATAAGCACAATACTTGCCCCGGCATAGAGAGGCAGCATCACCCCGATAGAGAAGGTAAAAGAGTGGAACATCGGCAGGAAAACGATCCCACGGTCTTTTGGCTTCACATTGATATGCTTGATTCCGCTGATCGCGTTGGAAAAGATGTTTTTATGTGAGAGCATGGCGCCTTTTGGCTTCCCTGTGGTTCCCGACGTATAGAAAATGACTGCAGTTTCATCCAGCCCGCGGGTATCGGCATGGATACGCCGAGGATAGCTTAATGCCTCATCAAAACCGTAGTGATTCCCCTCTCTGTACTCAAAGGTATCCCCTTCCCATACAATAAATCTGCAGAGCGCTTCTGCACTGCTGGCCTGGACCACCTTCTCATGAATCATCGAGGTGATCAATACACTGCTGCCGCTGTCTTCCAGGATATAGGAGAGCTCCTCCTCCTTCAAAAAAGTGTTGACCGGAACAACGACTGCGCCAAGCTTGGAGAGAGCAAAGATCGTATAGACAAATTCGGGAGAGTTCCTCAGAAAGAGTGCGACTTTGTCGCCTTTCTGTACCCCCTGTGCGGCCAAATATGCCGCCAAAGTATCAGCCCTTTTCAGTATATCCCCATAGGTGATCTTTTCGTCATCGACCAAAAGGGCTGTTTTCCGTCTGTATTTTGCTCCATGATCCGCAATCAGTTCGTAAAAGTTGTTAAAGCGGTATCCCGTCTCAGTACTCATATGCGATACCTACCGTGGTCAGAAATGCACCGCCTTCATGGAAGCTTCCCCCATGGGCAAGGACCGGGTTCTCATTGATACCTGCGGGCATGGAGATAGGCTCTTTCGAATCATAGAGGAATGCCGCACCCCATGAGAGCTGTTCGTTCTGCTGATACCTGAATCCCATAGAGAAGATCTTTGCATCACTGTCAGGGAGTTCAAACCCGAGTGTTTCAAGCGGTGCAGGCGTCTCATCGATGGCAAATCCGAACATCGCCGTAATCTTGTTATCCATCCTGACGGTCGCCCCGATCCTGAATGTATCGGTATCTTCCCACTTTTTCGGTATCGGCGCATCGAAATAGGGGGTCAATCCTCCGATATCGGCTCCTCCGTATTCAAAATCAAGATTTTCATACTTGGACCAGAAGGTACGTTCATAGACGAACTCGAGGGTAAATCTCTCCTGCCAGGTTTTTGCCAGCGCCAGATTGAGTGCAGCAGGCAGAGGGACCGTGACACTTGCCCCGCCATCATAGGCGAGTGTTGCCCCCGAATAGAGTTTTGCACTTCCCTCCTCTTCCAGATCGATATTCGACCGGTAGGTCGCTGCCAGAGTGATATCCGAAGCCGGCTTATAGGTCATGGCAAGGTTGTACCCGAATTCAACCGTATCGCCTTCCATATCCCTGGATAGCTCGCCGCTGCTCTTGACCACACCTTCACTGTAGATCACTCTTACACCGCCGCCGATACTGAAATTGTCAGCAACTCTATAAGAGAGACTTGGATTAAGCTCTATCACTTTGAGCGCAAACTCCTCCGCAAAAGACTTCTGGGGTTGCGCTTCCCAGCGTTTTGTCAGTCCTCCCGGTACCGCAAGGCTCACCCCCCATCTGAGATCACCCATCGGCCTGCTTACATAGTGCAGATAGGGAATCGGCAGATCCTCGACCTCTGACTCGCCGGAGTAGGGATCGACCAGTGTATACTCGTTGGAAGGGAGGTGTGCCAGGGTCACCCCGCCCTCCACATAGCTTTTATCCTCCATGAAACCCATATTCGCAGGGTTGTAGTATGCCGTATCCGCACCCATCGTATGCGCGACATAGGCTGCACCGAGCGCCGTTGAGCTGATCGACTGTTCCGGGATCTTGTACCCCCCTGCCAATAGCAGAGAGCTTGCCGCGGCACTCAGTGCCAAACCTTTTACCAATTTCATTTTTCCTCCTTGTTCTTTGTCCACCCTTTTTATGAACTTGTGCAAATTTTAATACAAAAACTTGCACAAGTGCACAGAGGCTACTCTACCAGACGGTAAAGTGCTGCGATCTCCTCTGCCCAGATCGACTCATCGATCGTTTCAAGAATCAGCGGAATGTCATCCATGCGGCTGTCGTTCATAATAAACCTGAAGGCATCCCATCCGATCTCGCCCTGTCCCAGAGAGTGGTGTCTGTCCACACGGGAACCCAGCGGCGGTTTTGAGTCATTGAGGTGCATCCCCATCAGATAGTCAGCCCCTACGATACGGTCGAACTCCCCCATTGTCTGATCATACGCTTCACGGGTACGCAGGTCATATCCCGCCGTAAAGGTGTGGCAGGTATCCAGACAGACGCCCACACGGCTTTTATCTTCGATCTTGTCGATGATATGTGCCAGATGTTCGAACCTGTAGCCGAGGTTGCTTCCCTGTCCTGCGGTATTTTCGATCACCAGTTTCACACCAGAATCTTTCGTCGCCTCTATTGCCCTGTTCATTGATTCTGCTATTACATCCAAACAACCCAGCTCCGCTTCAAGCAGCTTCTCTTCATAATGGGGGTCTTTTTTAGGGATTTTCACCAGATGTGAACCAGAGTGGAAGTTCAATTTGTCCAGTCCAAGTATCCTGCATCGCTCCAGTTCATCGATAAAAGCCTCCCGTGATTTTTCGAGTTTGTCTGCTTCGGGATGCCCGAGATTGATCAGGTAAGAGTCATGGGGGAGAACATGCTTCGGCAAAATGCCTGAAGCCTCCAAGTTCTTTTGGAATGCATCGATTGTCTTGGCCTCCAGCGCCTTTGCCTTCCACTGTCTCTGGTTCTTTGTAAAAAGGGCGAATGCTTTTGCCCCGATCTCCATTGCATTGAGCGGTGCATTCTCTACACCGCCGCTTGCACTTACGTGTGCACCTACAAATTTTTTCACGCTCACTTATCCTTGTTGTTGTACTTTGATCAGAATGTTATTTATTGTATCACGGAATACGATCTGGCGGTTTAAAACCGTGTACTCAATATCGTATTTGCCGCTTTGATAAAGTTTTTGTGTAAAGCCGTTACGCGTGATGGTGTATCCCTCTTTGCCAAAAATAGCCCTCCCCCCGAATACACTGCGCAGCAGCCCCTCGGGATAATACCTGCTCAATACCCTGGCATTGAAGCTGGATTCAGACATACACTGCAGGCTGCTCATGCAGACCTGACCCCGGGAGAGTTTCATTGAGGTCAGCGGTTTCCCGCTGCTGTAGATCTCCACCTTCATCTCCTCTCTCCCCTCATAGATAAACCCCATATCCGCATACCTGTATGTCGGTGTCTTAAAGACGATCAGCGCCGAATTCTGTTGGGTATAGACACGCTGCACGCACCCCGATATCCAGACCAGTGCCAAAAAAAACACCAAAAATCGATATTTTTTCATTTTTATCTCCTCATTTCTCTCTTGATTGTCCATATTTAAGATATATTTAAGCTGTAAATTACTATAATGCCGTCCACAAGTTGATGGCCCCATCGTCTAGCGGTTAGGATCCCAGGTTTTCATCCTGGTTACCGGAGTTCGAGTCTCCGTGGGGTCACCATTTTAACTTGTTTATACTTTTAATTTATTGTTGGCCCCATCGTCTAGCGGTTAGGATCCCAGGTTTTCATCCTGGTTACCGGAGTTCGAGTCTCCGTGGGGTCACCAACAATCCCACCCAACAAAAAAATCATTATTTCACTTTTATTTACATCTCAGCTGTTATTGGAAAAGTTCTTTATCGTAAGCCACAAGCTCTCCGCGTTTCAAACGGGGAATAATATCGGTTTTGATCTTCCGTATGAGAAAGCTTTTTTTTGCAAAAGGGATCTGCTGTTCTGCCACTATGCGCTTCAGCACTTTGTCATAATAGCGTATCATGAAGGTGCAAAGGAACCGTTCAATCTCCTCTTCGCTCATCACCTGGATACTCTCATCCACCAATATCCTCATCAGTCTTGAATCTTCATATTTCCCCTTCAGCAGCTCATTGAAAAGAGGAGCATAGTTCCCAAACATCTCTATATCCACCACATCCAGTACCGACGCGATAAGATCCGGCTTCTCCAGCATTGTTTTGAGAATACTTAGCTGGGCAATATCATCTTTTCGCTGAGAGAAACTCTCTTTGGCCCTGAAGGGCTGTGTCTGTTTCCCAAAGAGCGCAGCAGAGATCCCCAACTGTGTTGCGGCCAAAGGGATATAGGCATCCTTCATGATCGGGCTCAGCCCGTCCAGAAACTGTTTGGTCTGCGCAAAAGCCGCTTCTTTGGCCCGCGGATTTGAGAGGTCGTACCCCTCTATCGTTTTCTCTATCACAAAAGGGATCAGCGGTTTGGACTCCCTGAGAAGTTTGGCGACAGCTTCGCTCTGCCCCTTTGCGATCAGGTCTGCGGGGTCCTGGCCATCAGGGAAGAGAACGACCCCTCCGTCAAAACCTGCATTTGAAAGCATAATAGAGGCTTTGAGTGCCGCTGCCACACCCGCCTGATCGCCATCATAGGCCAATATCACCCGGGGGTCACCTTTTCTAAGCAGAGGAAGGTGTTCTGCGGTCAATGCCGTCCCCAGGGTCGCCACTGCGGTACCAAATCCCGCCTGATGGAACATCACCACATCGAGGTACCCTTCACAGACGATGATCTGCTTTTTGCTGTAGATACTCTCTTTTGCCAGATGGTACCCGTAGAGCAGCCTGGATTTGTTGAAAAGTTTGGTTTGAGGAGAGTTGATGTATTTTGCCGGATGGTTGGTAATCGTCCTGCCGCCGAACCCTACAATGGAGCCTGCCGGTGAATAGATCGGGAAAGTAATACGCTCAACCAGCCTGGCATAGTACTCCCCTCTCTCTCCCTGCGCGATCACCCCTGCTTCTGCAGCCTGGGGTTTGGGCAGCATCGTTCTTTGCAGGAACTGCATCACCTGCATCCCAGAAGGAACATAACCGATACCGAACTTCTCTACAGATGCCGCACTGATGCCCCGGTCCGCAAGGTACTTCTGTGCCGTTGGGTTCTGGTCTAGATTTTTCACATACCAGGTCTGCACAGCTTCCAGCACACGTTTGGCATCGCTGTAGTCCGAGCTTCCTTTGGTATAGCGCAGTGAGAAGTTGTACATCGACGCCAGCTTTTCTATCGCTTCGGGGTAGCTCAGTTTCTCTATCTCCATCACGAACTTGATCGTGTCCCCCCCTGCCCCGCAGCCGAAACAGTGGTAGATCTGTTTGCTTGGGCTTACAACAAAAGAAGGTGTCTTCTCCCCGTGGAAGGGACAGTTCGCTTTGTAGTTGGCACCGGCTTTTTTCAGCTCTATGTAATTGCCGATGACATCTACAATATCGATACTGTTTTTAAGGGATTCAATGGAGGCATTATCAATCATAACGGCATTATATCTAATTTGCTATAATCTAGAACAGTTTTATCTCGTTTCAATCGGGAGAAGAGGAAGGACCACTTTGGAAAATATCTTACCGGCATACGATGACCCTCTTTTCAGTATCCTGCTGATCATTATCATCGCCTTGATGCTCTCATTGGTGACCTATGGATGGGGGGTCTATCAGCAGCAGAAAGAGCAGGGAAACCTCTTGAAGTTCCTGGAAAAATTTGACACATCGGAGTGTATGCTGGATACGACTTCGATGCCTTTTGATACGCATATGCTCAAGCCGCTTGCCCTTCTTGCCCAGGCATTTGACAATGCCGGAGAGTACCATAAGGCGATCAGTATCTATCTCTATCTGATCAAAAATATCCAGGAGGAGAGCCCAAAGCTTGAGCTGATGGAGAAACTGGGAAAAACCTACTTTCATGCAGGTTTTCTGGAACGTGCAAAAACCATCTATGAAGAGGTACTTCGCAAGAAACCGCGCCATATCAAAGCACTTTATATGCTCGAAGTGGTCTATGAGCAGATGCTCAACTTTCCCAAGGCAAGAGAAGTGGTCGAACCGCTGGAGACAATGGGGGAAGAGACACAGTCGCTCAGAAGGTTTCTCGCCTTCTCGGAACTCGTAGGCGACAAAACCCTCCCAAAAGAAGAGAAGGTCAAAAAACTTTTACAGCTGCTGGAAAAGGAGCCGGGGCTTTACCGGGAGATCATCGGTGTACTTTTCCATCTCGATACCCAGGCGGCATGGCAGGTCCTGGATACGGCGCGTATCAAAGAGATCATCGACATCCTCTGGTTCTTACCCCAGTCACAACTGAGTTTGGATATAATTGCAGGAAATAAACAACTGAAAACACTCTACTATGCCAAAGGATATACGCTCGAACCGGAAACTTCAAGCGGGATATTTATGCTGGATATGCTGGCAACGGCAAAGGAGAATGGCTTTAAAGAGGGAGACCTGCACTTTACCTATCTGTGCAGCAAATGCAAGCAGAGCTTTCCCATCGCATTTAAACGTTGTCCGAACTGTATGGCACTGCACACGGTAGAAGTTGAGGAACACATTGCAAAATCAGACCCGAAAACAGATTACTCTCTATTCTGACGGCTCAAGCCTTGGAAATCCCGGTCCAGGCGGCTATGCCGGGATACTGGAGTACAAAGGCAAACGCAAAGAGTATTATGGCGGAGAAGCCCACACGACCAACAACAGGATGGAGCTGCGTGCCGTCATAGAGGGACTCAGGCTTCTGAAAGAGCCGTGCCGGGTAGAGGTGGTCTCCGACAGCTCCTATGTCATCAAGGCGATCAACGAGTGGCTGGCAGGATGGAAAGCAAAAGGCTTTAAAAAGGTAAAAAATGTCGATCTGTGGGAAGCCTACCTCGAGGCTGCAGGACCGCATAAGGTACACGGGACATGGATACGGGGCCATGACGGCCACCCGGAAAACGAACGCTGCGATGACCTTGCGCGCAGCGAGGCAGAACGCATACAACAATCACTAAAAGAGGAGATTCTATGAGCCATTACAGTCAACTGGAAAAACGGCTGGACTATACATTTGAGAACAAGCAATTGATTATTGAGGCTTTGACACACAAAAGTTACAAAAAGCCTTACAATAATGAGCGGCTGGAGTTCCTGGGGGATGCGGTACTTGACCTAATCGTCGGAGAATATCTTTTCAACAAATTCAAAAACTCCGATGAGGGGATACTCTCCAAGATCAGAGCCTCCCTGGTCAATGAGCAGGGATTTACCATGATCGCCAGAACGATCAGGCTGGGGGAGTATATCTATATCTCGGCAGCCGAAGAGAACAATAACGGAAGAGACAAACCTTCACTGCTCTCCAACGCCTTTGAGGCAGTAATCGGTGCGATCTACCTTGAAGCGGGCCTTGAGAAGGCCAGGGAGATCTCTATCGCGCTCATTGAGGAGTGCCACCCAAAGATCGACCTTGATTCTCTTTCAAAAGATTTCAAGACCGCCCTCCAGGAACTGACCCAGGCCACACACGGGATCACGCCGACCTATGAACTGCTTGACGCTTCCGGCCCCGATCATAAAAAAGAGTTCGTGATCGCCGTCACGTTGGACGGCAAAACGATTGCCAAGGCAAAAGGAAGAAGCAAAAAAGATGCCCAGCAGAAGGCTGCAGAGATCGCATTAAAGGAATTGAAGAAATGAATACCTTTGGAAAAAAACTGACACTGACCACCTTCGGCGAGTCGCACGGGAAAGCCATAGGGTGTATCCTTGACGGCGTACCTGCGGGTCTTGCGATCGATGAGGCGTTTATCCAGTCAGAACTGGACCGGAGAAAACCGGGCAAAAGCAAACTGGAGACCGGGCGCAAAGAGGATGATATCGTAGAGATACTCTCAGGGGTCCTTGAAGGGGTCAGCACCGGTACACCGATCGCAATGATCATCTTCAATACCAACCAGAAGTCAAAAGATTACGACAATGTCAAGGATCTTTTCCGCCCGGGACATGCGGATTTCACCTATTTCCATAAGTACGGCCTGCGCGACTACCGCGGCGGCGGAAGAAGTTCCGCACGTGAAACCGCAGCCAGAGTGGCAGGCGGTGCGATCGCCAAGCTGATGCTGCGCGAACTCGGCATAGAGATCCGGAGCGGGCTGTGTGAAGTAGACGGCATCAAGGGGGAAGTGCAGGACTTTGAATATGCAAAACACTCCAAAATGTACGCCCTTGACCCGAACAAAGAGGCAGAGCAGGAAGCGGCGATACTCAAAGCAAAGGAAGCACATGATTCGGTAGGCGGCGTGGTCCTCACTACCGCAACAGGCGTACCTGTCGGACTCGGTGAACCGCTCTACTACAAACTCGATGCGATACTGGCAGAGGCGATGATGGGGATCAATGCGGCAAAAGCCGTGGAGATCGGTGACGGTGTCGCCTCTTCACATCTCAAAGGGAGTGAAAACAACGATCAGATCACACTGGAAGGCTTCAAAAGCAACCACTCCGGCGGGATGCTCGGAGGGATCAGCAACGGCGATACCATTATTGTCAAAACCCATTTCAAACCGACCCCGTCCATCTTCCGGGAACAGGATACGATCACGACACACAATGAAGCGGTCAAGTGCAACCTGAAAGGTCGTCATGACCCGTGTGTGGCGATCAGAGGGGCCGTCGTCTGCGAAGCGATGATGGCACTCACCCTGGCCGATATGGCCCTGCTCAACATGGGCAAAAAGATGGAGCACCTCAAAGTGATCTACAAAGGATAACCCACACAGGTTTCAAAGTTGAGCCCAATATCTTTACTGGTGATCAGAAGAGCGTCGGCTCATCCAGTGCTTTGATCCGAAAGGTCACACGGTGCACCTCGCATCTGTCATACTTTGCCAGTGCTTCGATATGGGCCTTGGTACCATACCCTTTGTGCTTTTCAAACCCATATTCGGGATACTTTTCCGCTAATTCCAGCATCTCCCGGTCCCGTGTCACTTTTGCCAGGATACTTGCAGCACTCACCTCTTCGACTTTCTCGTCAGCTTTCACCATTGTCGTGATATTATCCACGCCAAAAGTGCTGTTCCCGTCAAAGAGGTAGTCACATCCGAAAAGATGTTGCTGGATCATTCGCAGCCCCTGCTGCAGGCATCTGGAGATCCCCAGTGCATCCACCTGCTTCGCCGAAAATGTCACAATATGGTGACGGCTGTTTTCCCTGATCAGGTCAAAAAGTGCTTCCCGCTTCTTCTCTGTCAGCTTTTTGGAGTCCATCAGCCCCTCTACCCTGCCTGTCAATACCACACCTGCCATCACCAGTGATCCTGCAATCGGCCCTCTGCCTGCTTCATCTATCCCGCAAAGGGGTTTATTGATACTATCTTCCATAAGCAGCATTATACCTTCGCTCTATTGAAAGAGACCTACTGCTCCTTCAAAAGATCAAGGAACGCCTCTCCGTAACGCTCATACTTCACCTCGCCGATACCGTGTACCTGAAGCATCTCCTCTTTGGTGAGAGGTTTTTTGGCACTCAGGTCCTTGAGTGTTTTGTCCGAAAAGACAATATAGGGCGGGATACTGTTCTCCTCGGCGATCCAGGCCCGAAGATCGCGCAGCTTGTCAAAGAGCCCGGCATCATAGTCGTCAAAGAAAGTGACCCTGCGTTTTGGTTCTGCTTTCTGTATACTGAGACGCTCCTTTTTGATCTCGATCGTATGGCCCCCCTTCAGCACCTCCACCCCAAAAGGTGTCAACCGGTATACCTTAAACTCCCCCAGCTCAACCGCACCAAGCTCAAGCAGCTTGTCGCCTACTGTCAACCACTGGTTTCTGCTGAACTCTTCGCCGATCCCGTAGACGGTTGTCTTGTCATGGCCGTTTTGCAGGACGCGTTGTTCTTTGCTGCCCCGCAGTACATCGACAAGATAGTGCAGCCCGAAACTCTGACCTGTACGATAGATCGCGGAGAGCAGTTTGCGCGAAGCCTCGGTGATATCGACTCTCTCGATCCCGGTTGTCGTACAGTTGTCACACTTCTCGCTGCATGCCTCTATCCTGTCGTCAAAATAGGCCGCGATGCTCTGGTGCCTGCAGCTCTCGGAGTTCGCAAACCGGACCATCGCATCGAGTTTTTCAAATGCATGCTGCTTATAGGGGGTATCGGGCAGCGCTTCGATAAAGGTTTTCTGCTGGACGATATCCTGGGCAGAGAAGAGCAGCAGCGTCTCGGAATCCAACCCGTCACGCCCCGCTCGCCCTATCTCCTGATAGTAGTTCTCAAGCGTCTTTGGCAGGCTCAGATGCACCACAAAACGGATATTGCTCTTATCGATACCCATACCGAATGCGATCGTGGCGACCACGACCTGAATCCTGTCCTCCACAAACTTCTTGTAGGTGCGGTTCTTCTCCTCGGTACTGAGACCGGCATGATAAGGGTGTGCCTTGACCCCCTTGGTCTGAAGAAAATGGGCTACCGACTCGGTCTGTTTTCTTGAAAGCGTATAGATGATACCTGAGCTGTTCCGGTGGTTTTTGAGAAATTCCAGGAGCTGCTCACGCCCGTCTTTGATGCGGTGCTGTGCCTGGATGGTAAGATTGCTTCTGAAAAGCGAACCTCTCACTCTTCTGGGTGATCGAAGCCGCAGGTTCTCAGCGATATCCTCTTCAACGACTTTTGTCGCCGTGGCAGTGAATGCCGCGATGGGGGTATCGGGGAAACGTTCCTTCAGTAGGGAAAGCCCGCGGTAGTGCTCACGGAACTCATGCCCCCACTCACTCACACAGTGTGCCTCGTCGATCACGAAGAAGTTGAGGGGAAGCTGCTGCAGAAAATTCAGAAAATAGGGGTTAAGCAGACGTTCGGGTGCGACATAGAGCAGTTTGATCTTCCCTTGTTTCAGCTGAGACTCTGTCCGCTGGGACTCTTCGGGCGTCTGCATCGAACTGAGCATCGCGGCAGAGATGCCGTTGGCTTTCAGCGCCGTCACCTGGTCATGCATCAAAGCCAGGAGCGGGGAGACCACCACCGTCACCCCCTCCATCAGAAGGGTAGGCAGCTGATAGCAGAGTGACTTTCCTCCCCCTGTAGGAAGGATCATCAGCACATCCTGCCGCGCAAGGATCGCATCTACCACCTCTTCCTGCAGAGGTCTGAAACCGCTATGTCCGAAATAGTCTTTCAATATCTGTAATTTACTCATACCGAAAGTGTAGCGTTATCTGCAAAAAAGAAGATGAAAAGATGTCATATTGTCATATTTATCCAATGTATCGCTTTCTCTTGCTCTCTTTCATCCTGTGGAGATCTACGACGATAAACCCGTCAATGCAGTTGTTGAAGTCCCTGTCGTATCCGAAGTCAAGGAACTTCACGCCACCCTCATCGCATACTTCGGCATACTGTTTATAGAGGGTGGGGATCATATATCCCATGTATCCCAGTTCCTCTTTGAGCACTCTCTGATCAGACTTGTAATCATCCCCGGCAAAAATAGATTGACAGTAGGCTTTCATCTCCGAAGAGAGGTAGTAGGGATTTTTATGCGTGACCAGCACCTCATCACTGGCAAAGTAGTGGGAATAGAAATGGATCATCAGGGCTTTTGCCTTTTCGTTGAAACTGTCGCTCATGCTCACAGCACCGAAGAGATAACGGATGTCAGGACGCTCTTTGACAAAGGCACCAAGCCCCTGCCACAGATAATCCAGTGCCCTTGAGTTCCAGTATTTGGGCTGAACGAAACTGCGCCCCAGTTCGATCCCGCAGGCAAGCTGCGCTTCAAACCCCTCATGGTATTCAAAGAGCGAAGAGGAGTAGAGTCCCTCAATATCGAAATCCTCCACGATCTGTCCGCTCAATCCCAAACGGTAGGCACCCGCGATCTCCAGCTGTTCATCATCCCAGATGATCAGATGTTTATAGTAAAAATCATATCCGTCGATATCCCGTTTTTTACCGCTCCCCTCTCCGACAAACCGGAAACTGATCTCCCTGAGCCTTCCTATCTCCTTGATGACACAGTTCTCCTGCGCTGATTCGTAGAGGATGATGCGTTTCCCGTCCAGAGTCTCTCCCAGCACTGTTCCCTCTTTGAGCGCTTTTTTGATCTCGCTTGGCGTCTCGGGCATCGAGATGGGATTTTCGGTTTTGAACAGCTCTTGCCTCTTTCGGGCAACCCGGTAAAAGTGTTTACGAAGCAGCTTGATCTTTTCATTCGTCGGGATGGCGATATTGTAGGAGGCATACGGGATCGATCTACCGATCGTAAAGTCGATCTGCTTCCCTCTCCCCTTGAACATCTCATGCGGCAGCGTGGCAGTAGCCAGAGAGCGGTTGACCATCGAGAGCAGATAGAAGCTCTTGGAGTTTTTGGCTTTGATATAGATCGGGAGGATAGGGGCTTTCATCTTCGTCGCGATCTTCAGGAAGCCGCTCTTCCACTTGGTATCTTTTACGCCGCTCGGCCTTGCCCGGCTTACCTCCCCTGCAGGGAAAATGATGACCGCCTTTTCTTCCGAGAGGGCCTGGTATATCCCCGTGACGACCCCCTTGTCCATCTTCCCTCTGATATTGTCCATCGGGATCAGGATATCTCTCAGGTTGTCAAGCTGGCCCAAAAACGAATTGGCCACGATCTTGATATCCTTTCGTACATCCTTGAGAAGATGTATCAGCGCCAGGGCATCCAGTGCTCCCAGAGGATGGTTCGCGATGATCACGGTGCGGCCATAGGCGGGGATACGTGCCATCTCATCTTTTTTCAGCCCGATCGTTATATCAAAGTAGTCAATGATCGCCTCTATAAAGCTCAGTGCATCCTTGTGCCTGTTGGCGGCAAGGAACTCATTGATCTGGCTTTCGTGGCACAGCCTCTTCATCCCCGAAAACAGGAGTTTCTTTACAGTACAGGGAAACTGGTCGATCCCCGGATAGTGATGGACCATAAAGCTCTCAACACTCAGTTGCTGCATACGATCCTCCCTCTGTAGTGCCCCTCGATCTCCAGGAGCAGATGTTTGTGTACCGCTTTGACTTTTTTGTGTTTTTCAAACAATGATTCGACCATTTCCCACTCTTTATAGATCAGCGCACTCGCTACCTCATCATCAAGGAAAAGGGATTTCCCGATCTTGCGTATAAGCTTGTCAATATTCTCCGCAGAGACCGTACCGAGTTTTGGTTCATATTTCATATGTGTCATCCTGACTCCTCTTTATAATGCAATCATAGAAACTCTTGGTTACACAAGGATTACAGAACGGTTACATTCCGATTACACACAATATCCCCCTGGCATGCTATCTTCTCTGTTCGAAAACCTCTTCGGAAAACTCCGCAAACTTTCCTCTGACAGCGCTGTCAAGCTCAAGGGCAAAAATCTTTACTCCCTCGTGTGAAAACTTTGTCTGCTTCAGGAGGGTTGTCAGTCCATTGTTGTAGCGGTTCAGATACAAATTGTCGATCTGTCTGTTGGATCCGATGACAATAGCCATACAGCTCTCATCAAGCCGGGAAAGAATGAGCTGGGTCGTTTTATCCGAAGCATTCTGCCACTCATCCATGATCACGACCGCATCACTGAGTGTACGTCCCCTGGCTTCTCCGGGCCATAGCATCTCAATCGTATACTTCTGCATCAGATGATCTATTTTTGACCTGATGGACTCCTCTTTGTCCCTGTTTTCATATCTTTTGATACGTTTTTTTGCGATGAACTCCAGGGTATCGTAGAGTGCCATATTGTAGATCCTGAACTTCTCTTCATTCCCTGCCAGAAATCCCACCTGAGCCCCTTTATCCAGTGACTCGATAGAGTTTCTCACATAAACGATCTTTTGATAGAAGCCCAGATCGATCAGACGCATTGCCGAAGCGATACTGATCAATGTTTTGCCGCTCCCCGCCTTGGCATCCACTACCACAAGGTCATAGCGGTTGGAGAGGAGCGCTTTGCACAGATACCTCTGTTTCAGATTGGCGGGCCTTACGGCAAGCCCGTGAAAATCCCCATCCTCCACGAGATGTATCTTTTGATCGCTGATGATTCCGTGCGCCGTATTGCCGTCATCGGAGACAAACGTATAGCAAAAGTTTTCCGGCATATAGTGCCTGTCGTAGGACTCTATCGGGGCAAAGGGAAGCGCATTGAAACACACTGAATCCAGTGTGATCTGTTTGACAAAATCAAATTCGGGTACATCTGCCCTGTCATCATGCAGTGTCTCTGCTCTGATATTTTTAAGGAGCGCGAACATCCGTGCATAGATATCTATAGACAAAAAATGTACTTTGGCACCCTTATAATAGTGTTGCGCGATCTCTGCGATCTCTATGATACGTTTGTCGTTGCTTTCCGAGAGATTGTGCTCAAGCATCTCGCTTTCATACCGGTCTTTTGATATCAGATGAAGCTCCATCCTATCCACAACTATTTTAACGACCTTAAAGTGCATTTTATGGTCTACCTCTTTGGTCTTTGCTTTGGCTAATAGTCTTGCAAAAGCGCGTGAATGGTATCCCAGCTCATTCAAGAGCTTTTTCTTCTCCTCCAGCTCCATTAATACTGTCTCCGGAATGACGATGATATTGCTTCCTTTGTCGGAAATATCATAAAGATGCTGTATATCCTGCAATATGATATTGGTATCGACCACATAGATTTTCTGTCCCATAGACTATCTCCCTCCGCTCTGTTGCCTATGCTCCTTCCAGAACGCTTCAAAACTTTTTTCGATATCCATACGGGCAATCAGCCGGCTCCCCTTGGCACCCATCTCGGCCCTGAGGGACGCATCCTCCATCAGTGCCTTGATCTTCTCCAGCCACAGTGCCCTCTCTTTCACATCGATCGCATACCCCGCTTCACTCTTTTTTCCTATCAGGGTTTGCGGGCCTCCTTTGTCACTGACGATCACCGGGAGCCCCGAAGACATCGCCTCCATCACCACCTGCCCCAGTGTATCCGTCGTCGAAGGAAACAGAAAAAGATCGCTGCCGGCATAGATCTTTGAAAGTTCTTCTCCCCTTTTGATCCCCAGGGACCTGATATGGTATTTTTCAAACAGTGTTTCATCCAGAGCGCCTCCGACGGTGATCAGATAGATGTTTTTGTTTTGGCTTTGTGCATAGTACGCTTTCCACAGTTCCAGAAGCAGGGGGAAGTTCTTCTCTTTTGTGAACCTCCCGACATAGAGTGCTTTGAGGGATCCCTCCGGGATACCGTACCCCTGCCATATCCCCATATCTCTATAGCCGGCATGAAATTTACGGATATCTATCCCGGCTTTGAGGGTATGTATCTTTGCGGGATCGAATCTGACATCCTCCCTGACGATCTTCTGATAGGCCTCGCTTCGGACAAAAATCGCCCTGAAATCACGGTAGAACCAACGCATCACCCTGTTACCGACCTGCTTCACTATGGTATAGGGCATGTTATTATAGGCAAATGCGGGAAAATCGGTATGGTAGGTTCCCAGTATCGGCAGCGATTTTTTCTGAGCGATCCGCCGCCCCATCAACCCGACAAAACCGGGCGTCGAGATATGCACGACATCGGGACCGATCTCCTCCGTGATGGATTTCAGCTTGCGATAGGAGGGGACGACAAGATCAAGATCGGGGTAAAAAGGCATCCTGGTGCGCAATAAAGGCTTGATGATCTGCACATTGGGAAGGTCGGGACAGCTTTTCGCCGTAGAGGTCACCACATAAAAGGCCAGCCCTTTTTGGTGGGCAAGCTTAGAGATATCCTGTATAAAACGGGAAACCCCGTTCACATCGCAGAGCGTATCGGTAAAGAGCAGGACTTTAATGCTTTTCATTCTCATGCCAGTGGATCACTTTCCACTCCCCGTCAAGCGTCTCCGCGAGCGCAGTACACGACTCGACCCAGTCCCCGGAGTTTTTATACTCTATCCCGTCGATCATTTTCATCTCCGCTTTATGGATATGTCCGCAGATGATGCCGTCATATCCCTTGTGTTTGGCATGCTGGGAGAGTATCTCTTCAAAGTCTGTGATAAAGCTGACCGACTTTTTCACATTGTCTTTGACATATTTGGAGAGTGACCAGTAGCGTTTGATCCCCAGTTTTTGTCTGAAAAAATGCAAAATATGATTGAGGTTGAGCAGCACCTCATAGCCGTAGTCCCCGAGGACTGCCAGCCACTTTTTTGTCAGGGTGATCGAGTCAAAGATATCCCCGTGCGTGACATAATATTTTTTCCCGCTGAGGCTCAGATACTCAAACGCATTGTCCACTTCGAGATTATCCCCCAGCATCAGAGGCAAAAAAGGGCGCAGGAACTCATCATGATTTCCTGTAACAAGATAGACCCGGGTACCCTTCCTCGCCTTTCTGAGTACCTTCTGTACCACATCCGAGTGTGACTGCCTCCAGCGGAATTTCCGTTTCAGTGCCCACCCGTCTATGATATCGCCTACCATATAGAGGTTTTCGGACTCATGATGCTTCATAAATTCCAAAAATGCATCTGCCTGGGAGAACTTGGTGCCTAGATGGATGTCGGAGACAAAAATTGATCGATATTTCATGCAGTGATGTTAACCCAAGAGTATCACGATTTGGTAACATTGTTCGCTTTTGCGGTGTGGAGGATCTTTGTGTTTTTCAGCGGCGGACTGCGTGCCGATGAAAGAAGACCTAAATGCGAATTTCAGAGGTTTATTCTAGAGTGATTGGAAAGAAAAGTCTCCATTCTCAGGTGATAGGGAAACCATGAGAACGGGGAAATAAAACTGATACATTAGGTCTTCTTAAACGTATGCTAACTTCAGTTCATAACAAAGCGGTAACAATGCCGGATTTTTATCTATGCCATCTTCTGATCCCGTGACGTTCATTTCCTTCCGCTTCTCTTCTCTTACAGGTCCATGGGGGATGCCTTTTTCATTGCTGCCGCAGAACAGGAGGGGGGGTATGTGAAAAACTTTTAGCCATTCTTTGATACTATTTACCCACACAAATATTCAAGAGTCCTATATGCCTATTTTCCAAACTTCTATCCTTAAAAACATCAAACAAGACGAAGCACTTATCTCCATACATTCCATCTGATCAAATGTGGTATGCCTCGCATAAGGGCATCTTTTACTTCCCAAACCCCCTGAACGGTCCAAGGACCCCCACGCTGGACTCTCCCCTGTTTTCGCTTTTGGGATGCGGGTGCTGTGTCACGAGCAGCAGGTATCCATAGCCGTTGATATCGCTGTACCAGAAAGGCGAAGTAGCTTCCGCCCCTTTGGGCAGCACGATGATGGGGGTGAGTGTTTTGGTGATGGTATCATACGCCCAGACCGTGTTGTTCTCATGATAGGAGCTGTCCTCTCCGATCACCAGGATCGATGAATTCGGCAAAAAAGTGATGTTGTCGGGATTGGCGATAGATCCAAGCGCGCACCCATCAGAAAACCCCTCTTTTATCGGCTTGCCCACCAGCTCCGCTTTCATCGATGTTGCTTTGTAGGTATCGTCAACCGTGAGCGCATAGACGCCCCCGCAGGGGTTGTAGAGAAGCCGGATATGGTTGTGACCGCCCCGGTCGTATTGGCTGTTCTTACTTCCCTTCTTGGCATGGTCTTCCATCCCCCTCCCTATCTCGCTGAGAGAAAAATAGAGCCTGCGGGAGGAAGTATCAAAGGTGATCCCCTCCCCTTTGCGGAACTCTGTCGTCGCACCCATCATCGCCGCATAACGTCTGGTCTCGAGAAATGCTGCGGCTTTCTCCATCCCCTTTTTGACCCTGAGGCACTCGAAACCTGCTTCGGTATTGATCGACGTATATCCTGTTTGACATACACCATTGTGCATCCCCTCTTCGAAGATATCATGAAAACACAACCCGTCATTGGTGGAGATATTGTGGTCGGGGTCGAGCATCGCCCTGATCTCGCTGTCTTTTGCCCTGCCGAGTTCGATCCAGGAGAGTGCTGCGCTTCCGCCCTTATCGCTGCTTAACTGTTCCCACTTTGCGGCATAAAGTGTCCCCTCGCTCAGATCTTCCGCACGTTTTGCCACATACATGAAAAACCCGACATTCGTACCGTCATCGGAGAGATAGACCGTTCTTCTGTCCGGCATCACATAGGCCATTTCGTGGGAAAACCTTCCCATGGAGTAGTGCTTGGTATAGTCTACTTCACCTTGCTGACCGATCGAGAGTTCCGGGACCCATCCGTAGTAATAGGGGTTGGCCAGAGCAAGGTCGCCTCCCCAGTAATCCGCGATAAAATCATAGTAGAGATCGATCGAACCGTCTTTTTGCCGCAGCTTCGCATCGGGAGGATACTCTTCGCTGCCCAGATGGCTCTCCCAGGGGGTTTTCATCCCCGCGCAGTGCACATAGCCGCCGAACTCCTCTTTCTGGGAGACATATCTGAGGGTACCCGGTTTGGGTTGCAGTCCCCCCTGTGCATCCTGCTGCAGTTCATTGATATAATAGGCGCCCACCTGGCACTCAAACTGCGAGACCATATAGAGCGTGGCGTTTTTCTGTAGCAGCGACACATGGTCCAGTCCCGCGCCAGAGCCAAAGGGGTTGGAAGTTCCGTTGCAGAGATAGGGGCTGCCGTCGCGCAGCGTCAGCGGCCTATCCTCTCTGTCTTTCAGCAGGCCATACACCTCGCCGTTATCCATATTGCCGGTGACCATCAGGGTGCTGAACCCTATCTTCTGTTTTTTATTGTTGATGACCGCTTCATCAGAAGCACGCAGCCTATACTTCTCCGATGCTGTCTTCGGGAAAGCAACAGGCTTGAAACGTACCTCCAGCCTCTCCTTGGCATAAAGCCCCTCGAGCCCCAAAAGAGAGATCATCCAAAAAATATATAACTGTTTCACTTTATCACTCCGTTTTCTCTCACATCTGTAGATTCAACTCACAACTTTCGCACATGTATTTCCGTCGTCATTCCCGATTTAATCGGGAATCTACAAGTTTTTACACTTACGTGACTTGCGACACTGTGCAGCAGATTTTGCTTGTGGATCCCCGGGTCAAGCCCGAGGATGACGTATGTGCGAAAGTTGTGCTAAACTGTAACATCAATGTTATAGAAATGTAACTGCTATGATACCAAATCATATTACGATTCCTCTATGATATCACAAGGAGTAATCGATGGAAAGCGTATTTATGATCAAAAAGTTTGACGACGGATGGGACATCAAGCAGCTGGCAAACGATATCTATGCCCAGGAGGAGTACTGTATCGAGGCACTGGAGATCCCGGATGAAAAGATCTATGGTACGGAGATGGTGGCGAACGGCCTGCTTGAAGTCGTATTGACAGATATCCAAAAAAACGAACTCAATGAAGACTGGTATATCAACCTCAGAAGAGTCTGTGCCTAGACCAGTTTATACCCCACTCCCCATACCGGAACAAAGTATCCCTTTTCTCCTGTGGGGTCTATCTTCTTTTTCAGGCGGTTGATCGCCACATTCACCGCATTGTCATTCACCTCATCACCTTCGCTTCCCCATACCTCTTCACGCAGGAAGTCCCGGGTCAAAGGTTTGTCAACATTCTTTACAAAAGTAAGCAGAAGATCAAACTCCCGAAGTGTCAATGCCACCGGATCGCCATTGATAAACGCTGTTTTCCTGAGCATATCAAGCGTCATATCTTTGTATTTGATTTTATCCTGGTTCGTCAATGCCCCGGAGCGCTTCAGGAGCGCCTTTACCCGGAGCAGAAGCTCTTTCGTGCTGAAGGGTTTGGTCATATAGTCATCACCGCCGCTTTCATACCCCTCTTCGAGCTGGCTCTCCTGATCTTTGGCAGTCAGAAATATCACAGGGATATCATAGCCGAGATCTCTGATATATGTCACAAAATTACTCCCCTCCACCCCGGGAAGATTCCTGTCAATGATCATCAAAGAGGGTGACTCCTCCTCCAGGAACTGCTCAACATTCTCGGTCGAGAGGAACCCCACTGTATCATACCCCTCTTTCTGGAGATGGTACTCTATCAGTTCAAGGATATCCTCCTCGTCCTCAATGATAATAATCTCAATATTTTTTTCCATACACCCATTATATAGCAGAATCTCTAAAAGGAGGGTTGATGTTTGTTGAAGCTAAAGGAGGAAGAGAGCGGGAAAGCTTAAAGCTTCCCACCCATACGTGCAAAAATGATACGGCCCGATATGCTCTCCAGCCTATCGATGATCTTCAGGTTTTTGCGGATATATTTGAGCAGGTTGAAATACTCTTCGACGAGTTCAACCGAACTTCCCATCTTCTGCATAATACTTTTTTCAAGCATAGAGTAGATATCGTCTGTTTTGGAGTACTCTACCTCAATACGTGCGGAAAGATCCAGCAACATGTCATTGTCATCAAAACACTGCAGCATCTCCAAAGTCTGATCAAACGCATGCACGGTACACCTATTGATACTCAGGGAATCCCTGATCAATGCAAGCATCTCACTATCAGCCCCGGTAAGTATCGACTCCATATTTTTCATATAGTTGCTGATATTGGCCCTGATCCTGTTGATCGAAGAGGTCATCTTAAGGTAGGAGACCAGCTCTCTCAGATCCTTGGCTTCCGGCGTATACTTGGCAAAAATAAGCACGATGTCGTTATCGATCTTCTCTGTACGTTCAACGACATCCATGATCGGCGCTTTCGCCGCTTCCAGGGTACTGGTATCCCCCGCCTCTATCGCTTCAAGGGTACGCTTGTTTGTATCGGCAAGATCTCTCATGACCTTCAATACGGCATCCCTTACCTCATATCTCGCTTCGTTATAACCCGGTAACATTCTCCAAACTCCTTATTCACTTTCCTTCAGAAAAGGGGGCGTGCCCTTTTCAATGCCTCTCACTTACACTTCGCCTTTGGCGAGAACCGGTTTAGCCGAATCGGCCGGTAATATAGTCCTCTGTCAATTTCACCGAAGGATTCAAAAATATCTTATCGGTCTCACCATACTCGATCAGGTCCCCAAGGTACATAAAGGCAGTGTAGTTGCTCAGACGGCTTGCCTGCTGCATATTGTGGGTCACGATCACGACGGAGACATCCTTCTTCAGCTCGGCGATCAGCTCCTCGATCGCTCCCGTTGAGATGGGGTCAAGCGCTGATGTCGGTTCATCAAAGAGCAGGACATCCGGTTTCAGCGCGACAGCCCTGGCGATACAGAGCCTCTGCTGCTGCCCTCCGCTCAGGCCCATTGCACTCTCCCTGAGTCGATCTTTGGTCTCTTCCCAAATCGCTGCATCCTGAAGCGCTTTTTCGACACGCCCTTCGATCTCGCCTTTGTTTTTGATCCCTGCGAGTTTCAGCCCATAGGCTACATTATCGTAGATACTCATGGGGAAAGGGGTAGGCTTCTGGAAGATCATCCCTACAGCCTGACGTAGCCTGATAAAGTCGTTCTCTTTTTTGATATTCAGGATATTCTCTATCTCTTCACGATGATCATAAAGCCTGATCTCACCTTCGTACGTATTGCCGGGATAGAGATCGTGTATACGGTTCATCGAGCGGAGCAGTGTGGATTTACCGCAGCCGCTTGGGCCGATCAGTGCCGTGATTTTATTCTTTTCGATAGGAAGATTGATCCGCTTAAGCGAAGGGGCTGATGCCCCAGCATAGGTAAAAGAGAAGTCTTTGACTTCCATGATCATACTGTTTGTTCTCATCTCTGAATTTCCTTATTTCTTACTTCTTGTGATAAAACGGCCCATGAGGTTGATCAAAAGCACCACCGCTGTCAGGACAAACGATGCAGCCCACGCCAGCTCCCTGCTCGCCTCGTCCGGATAGGTAGCCAGGTTATAGATACTGACCGTAAGCGAGGGGAACTGTTCGGTCAGGTCCATCGTAAAGAACTGGTTGTTTGCCGAGGTAAAGAGCAGCGGCGCCGTCTCTCCGATGATACGCGCAAAGGAGAGCAGAATCCCGGTTGTGATCCCTACTTTGGCAGCCTTCACAACCACCTGAAGGATGATCTTGTGCTTGCTTCCGCCAAGCGCGATCCCTGCTTCTCTCAACTCTCTGGGAACGAGTGAGAGCATATTGTCCGTTGTGGAGATGATAATGGGGATCATCATGATCGCAAGTGCAACGATACCCGCCCATCCGTTATATCCGCCGAAAGGATCCACCAAAAGTGCAAAGACAAACACACCGATCACGATCGAAGGTGCGGACATCATCACGTCACTGAGGTTCCTCATCACCGCAGCCATCTTTCCGTTGTTGCTGTATTCTCTCAGATAGATCCCCGCAAGCATTCCGATCGGCACGGCGATCGCACTCGCGATCAGTGCCATCGTGAACTGTCCGACAAGCAGGTTGCGGATCCCCCCTTCTACCAGGTCGTTGGTAAAGGTACTCCAGTGAAGGCTCATGACCCCTTTGTAGCCCAGGGTAACCAGTATCCACAGGAGAAATCCCAGCCCTACCACAGCCGAAAGCGTGGAGAGCGTCAAAATCGCTTTGTTCAATAAAAGTCTGTTCATCTCTTTTCCCTCCTTATACGGTTTTTCTTCCAAAAAAGTAGAACTTCGCCAGAGAGATCAGGGCAAAGCTTACGACAAACAGGATCAGTGCCAGATAATACATCGCACTGATCTCAAGATCCTGCGCTTCGGCAAAATTGTTTGCCAGCAGCACCGGGATCGAAGTCGTAGGGTCGGTGATACGGCTCGGGATACTCATCACCGAACCGATCAGGAAGGCTACCGCCATCGTCTCCCCCAGTGCACGTCCAAGCGCAAGGATGATCGATCCGATGATCCCCCCTTTGGCATACGGCATCACCACATCCTTGACCACCTCAAAGGTCGTTGCTCCCATCGCATATGCCGACTCCTTAAGGACCGGAGGTACAGTATTCATAGCATCCCTTGTGATCGCGGCCATAAACGGGATGATCATGATCGCCAGCACTATTCCTGCCGTGAGCAGCCCCACTCCGTCACCGCCTACCGTGGATTGCACGATCGGTGCAAAATAAAAAAGCCCCCACATCCCGTAGATGATACTCGGAATGGCCGCAAGCAGCTCGATCGCGACAGAGACCGGCTTGACCAGTTTCTCGTGCGCTATCTCCGTCAGGAAAATCGCGATCCCCATTGCCAGCGGTATCGCAATGGCCATGGCGATCAGTGTACTGAGCAGGGTACCGACGATCGGTATCCATCCGCCAAAGAGACCTCCCTCGTCATCCTCATCGACTTCCCAGCTCTCGCTGTAGAGAAAGTCGATACCGAATTCATGCAGTGCTGCTTGGGCATACTGGAAAAGTACGGCAAAAATACCGATAAGAATGAAAAAAGAGAGCGTAGCAGATAAAAATGAAAAATTTTTAAAGAGTTTACCACCCATGCGTCATCACCTTCCTGTTTATTGAGCGCGGAGCATATCGGCAAATGGTTACAAATATATTACAGGGCTGTCCCCGGCGGACAGAACCGCCTGGAAGCAAAAGCTACCTGATCCCTTTAGCCTCCCAGTAGGCTCTAATCTGATCTTTGGTCTCTTTCGGAAGCGGCACGTATCCGAGTTCTGTTGCCGCCGCATCCCCGTTGGCATATGCCCACTCCATAAATCCGGTTACCTTTTTATTCGCTGCATTTTTCTCTTCCGGCAGAAGCAGGAACGTTGCAGCAACGATAGGGTAGGATGTAGCCCCCGCCGGGTCACCTATCGCTGCGTAGAAATCATTCTCGGGTTTCCATGTCGCATACTTTGCGGCCTCCTGGAATGACTCGAGTGTAGGCGTGATGAATTGCCCTTCCCTGTTCTCTATCTGAGCAGCTGCCAGACCCAACTTGGTTTTATAGGAGTACTCGATATAGCCGATAGAGTTTTTGATCTGCTGAATGTTTGCCGAGACGCCGGAGTTGGACTTCCCTGCGATCACTTTTGCCGCCTTCCATGTAGGCTTTTTGCTCACTTTGATCTCCTGATCGATCTGGTTCAGGAAGTAGGTAAAGTTGAAGGTCGTACCTGACTTATCCGCTCTGACTGCTACCGTAATAGGCGCATGGGGGAGCGTCAGCTCCGCATTGTGTTCCGTGATCGCCGGATCGTCCCAGTGAGTGATCGTACCGTCAAAGATACCTGCGACCGCTTTACGGCTCAACTTCAGTTCTCCGTCTTTGACACCGTCAAGGTTATAGGCAAGCACAACTGAACCGACAACGGTCGGAAACATATGGAGCTTGCCTTTTTGCAGCTCTTTTTGCTTCAGCGGTTTATCCGAACCGGCAAAGTCCACCATCCTTTTTTGGATCGATTTGACACCGTCACCCGAACCGGTCGGTGTATAGTTGACCTTGATACCTGTTGCTTTATAGTACTCAGATGTCCATACTTTGTAGAGTGGTGCGGGGAAGGATGCTCCTCTTCCTTTCAGCTCTTCCGCATAAACCGTTGCTGCTGTTATCGAAGCGATCAGTGCCGCTGTAAACATTTTCTTCACTGTCATGATTTTTCCTTCATAGAGATATCCATTCCGGACTTGAGGCAGAAGGATAGGGCAAATTGATTACAAAATTGTTACGAAAAAAAGGGGAAGGCGGAACTAGCCCAGCTTGTACCCTACACCCCATATCGGGACGAAGTATCCCTTCTCTCCGACGGGGTCTATCTTCTTTTTAAGACGGTTGATCGCCACATTGATCGTCTTGTCATGAAAGTGGTCGCTGTCATCCCCCCATACCTCATCACGCAGGAAATCTCTCTGGAGTGTCTGATGCGAATTTTTGACAAAGGTATAAAGCAGCTTATACTCCAGATTGGTCAACTCAACCTTTCTATTGTCAACATAGAGTTCACGGGACTGGTTGTCAAGGATCAGATCCCTGTAGCGCAGCTTTTCGCTCTGCTTCACCCCGCTTCGCCTTAAGAGCGCTTCGACCCTGAGCAGCAGCTCTTTGATGTTGAACGGCTTGGTGATATAGTCATCACCCCCTCTTTTGAAGCCCTCCTCCAGCTCACTCTCCTTGTCTTTTGCTGTCAGGAAGATCACCGGCGTGTCATACCCTATTTCGCGCATATTGGCGACAAACTCGCTCCCCTCGACCCCCGGCAGGTTACGGTCAACGATCAGGAGTGCCGGAGACTCCTCCTCCATAAAGCGCTCCACATTGTCAGCAGAGAGAAACCCCGTGACATCATACCCCTCTTTTGTAAGATGATACTCCAGCAGCTCCAGGATATCCTCTTCATCTTCAATGATCACAATTTCTGTATTCTTCTTTTCCATTCGGAATCTTAGTATACAGTGATTACATTTTGATTACAGAATTTTCATTGGGTCTGGTAAACTTTACCCGATTTTTTATTCAAATTTAAAGAGGGTTTTCTCTTAAACTTTTTAGCATTATAGCATACAAATCTTTACCCCTAT
>JACXUO010000070.1 GCA_014763885.1 Campylobacterales bacterium | reverse complement strand
AACAACAGATCGCCTTTATGCAGCGGGAAAATATCGCTTTGAGCTATACCGGCTACTACCGTTTTGAACAATCTATAGAGCAGATAAAAGATGAGATCATTGTACCCATGAAAGTGGATTATCCTGAACTTCTCAAGCAGAATATCATTGGATGTCTCACAGCGGTCTATGACACCAAGATATTGGGAAAAGTCACTATGCCGCTGATACGGAAGAGGCAGGACTTCGGCCTTTGGCTGAAGATCTTAAAAGCAGTCCCCTATGCCTATGCTATCAATGAACCTCTGGCATACTACAGGATGCATAATGACTCCATTTCCAGTAATAAGATTATTACCAGTAAATATAACTGGAAACTTTACCGTGAAGTAGAAAAACTGCCCTGGTATAAAGCGCTTTACTATTTTGCTTGGTATACTTACAGAAGTCTTTTGAAGTATAAATAATAAAAATCCAGAGAGGTATGAATGCAGTCCCCAATAAACCACAATAAAACAGTCGATACAAAGTATCTTATGCTATTAATGCTTTTGGCCTATGCTTTCAGTTTTATGATCCGTATGATATGGGTCTATCAGTTCCAGGATAACCCCAACTTCTATTGGAACGATCAGATCATGATCAACACCAATGATGGCTACTTCTTCGCTGCAGGTGCACAGCAGGCGCTTTTCGATATGCATCAGCACAACCCGAGGATCCCGGATATCTACAGTTACGGCATGGTCTTTTTGACGACCTGGCTGGTCAAGCTGACCCCTTTGAGTCTGGAGACGGTGACGCTCTATCTTCCGGCTGTGATCTCGAGTCTTGTGGTGATCCCTGTCATCTTGATCGCCAGGCTGTATGGTGAGGCGCTCTGGGGATTTTTCGCTGCGCTGCTGGGGTCGATCGCATGGAGCTACTATAACCGTACGATGGTCGGGTACTATGATACCGACATGTTTTCGGCGATGGCACCGATGTTCATCTTGTACTTTTTGATGAAGAGCACGGTAGATTTCAACCTGCGCAGTGCGTTATATGCGGCGATTGCGATCTCTCTCTACCCGTTTTTGTATGATTCGGGGGCCGCTGTCATTTTTGCGATGGCGGTGATCTATGCGGTGTATCTCATTTTGTATCATAGAGATGAGAACCTTACCTATGTCTCTATATTGATAGTATTTGCTGCAATGATCCCTTTCGGCTTGCCTAAACCGTATGAGTATGGGGTGCATATATTGTTAAGTATAGTATTGTATATGGCATTGCCAAAGTTTCGAGTATCCAAGCAATATTTTATCATAGGTGCTACACTTACTTTTCTGGTATTGCTTTATTCGAGTAATATTTTAGATTTTATTTCGAGTAAAGTCATGAAGTATATCTCTACAGGAACAAGTATTGAGGGACTCCATTTTTACGGCGTGCATCAGACGGTACGAGAGGCGGGGAAGATCCCGTTTGATGTGTTTGCCGACCGTATCAGCGGTTCGGTGCCGGGACTGATCGTCGCAGTGCTGGGGTATCTGCTTTTGGTCGTGAAGCATCGTGCGTTTCTTCTGGCGCTTCCGTTGATGGGCATCGGGATCTTCGCTTTGTGGGGCGGACTCCGTTTTACGGTCTATGCCGTACCTGTGGCAGCGATGGGTGCAGTTTACTTCTTCTATCTGGCGGGAAGCTATTTCGGCAGCAAAAGAGCGCAGTATGCACTGGTCGTGGTTGCGACGGCTGTGCTGCTCTATCCCAATATCACGCATATCATCGGCTACAAGGTCCCGACGGTACTGACAAATAATGAGGTACGGGACCTACAGGCGCTCAAAGAGGTAGCCAAGCCCGAAGACTACACCCTGACCTGGTGGGACTACGGGTATCCTGTCTGGTACTACTCTGAAACCTCTACGCTGATCGATGGAGGGAAGCACCAGAACGACAACTTTATCATCTCCAAGATACTGCAGACCAGCTCTGCAGAACTCGCGGCGAACCTCAGTCGTCTGGCGGTGGAGACCTATGTGGATTCAGGCTATAAAGTGGTGGCGGATACGCTCTTTAAAAACAAGCAGGAAAACCAGGTTGACCCGAACCTGATGCTTGCCGAGATGGAACTGCCTTCCTATGCGCTGCCGCCAAAGAGAAGAGATATCTACCTCTATCTCCCCTACCGTATGCTGAATATCTTCCCGACAGTCACCCAGTTCGGAAACCTGGACCTCACTACAGGCAAGCCGCTGCGCGAGGTTATATTCTACCCGGTATCGCTGGCTGCCCAGAATGAGACGCTTTGGCAGTTCAATAACGGTATTGTCATGGATGTGAAAAAGGGAGAGCTGCACCTCGGTGAGCAAAAAAGCGATGTCAAGTTTCTGATCGTGACCGAGAATACGCAGAACGGCGAAGTACATGCGAAAGCGCAGCAGTATCATGCAGAGGGCAAGTATATCGTCATCTATATGAAGAGCTACGGGCAGTTTGTTCTGATGGATGCGGAGACTTTTGGTTCAACCTATGTGCAGATGTTTATCCTAGGGAAATACAACCCCGACCTTTTCGAGCCCGTGGTCTCTTCCCCTTACAGCAGGATCTACCGTCTCAAAAAATAAGAGCGGCTACGCCGTTTGCTCTTTTCTGACGAGAAAACGGTAGAAGAGCAGATAGGAGAGGATAAAGAGCAGCAGGATCAGGATATTGGCTTTGGAGTTATGCGGAAAGAGCGAGGAAAGCAGGATAAAGGGTGCGTAGCCTCCAAGCAGGATAAGCGAGGTCAGCGGGTTGCTCCTGGTAAGCTGCCGATAGACCAGCATATGGAGATGATAGGCATCCGGTTCCAGGGGCGAACGTCCCGCCCTCAGCTTCCGAAAGATCGAAAAGATCACCTCCCAGACAGGGTAGCCCAGAATGGCCAGGATATACCAGGGGCTGATCTTGGGGTAGTTGCCTGCCAGGAAGATACCGATCAGCGCCACGACAAACCCCACAAGATAGGCACCCCCATCCCCCAGAAAGATTTTGCCGCGGGGAAAGTTGACCACAAAAAAAGCAAAGACCGCACTCCCCGTCACCAGGATCATCTCAAACATCTCCCGGGCCTCCACAAGCAGTGCCGTGTGTCCAAGAGAAAACAGTATCAGGAGCGCAGCGCCTGATGCCAGACCGTTGAATCCATCGATGATATTCATCGCATTCATCAGCCCCACGATACTGAAGATACTAAATGTGATGGCCACAAGGTAGGGCAGGTAGATCCCAAGTCCGAGGTAGCGGACAACGGAGTCCATAAGCACTACGGCAGCACCCGCGGCGATCATTTGCAGGAGCAGGCGGACCCGCGGCGGCATGGAGCGGCGAAAATCTTCAAAAATACCGCTGAAAAAAGCTAAGATCATCGGAATAAGAAGTTTCCATCCGACAGGGGTGAAGAGGATGGCGAACATACCCAAAAGTATACCGATCCCTCCTGCACGCGGTGTTGAATCCTGGTGAAACCGCTGGGGCTTCTCTTCAAGGTGGGAGTCGATAAAGAGGTTGAACTTTTTGCTGTACCTGGCAGTGATGAACTGCGCTGCCAAAGAGATCAGAAATGCACCGAGTGCCAGTTCCCATGCATAGTCCATGATGCTCCTTTTGTTGAAAAAGATTTCAATATCATAGCCTAAATGGACTATGTATAACGTAAAGAAAGATGTGTTACAATCAACTTATCTCTTGGAAGAGGGATACTATCAAATAAAAAGGGGACAATATGTTCAAGAAAATCATTCTGGGTGCATTGCTGTTTGCAGGGACTTCGCTAATGGCAATGAGTGTCGGTGATCTCAACAAGGCTTCAAAAGAGGAGCTGATGGAGATCAAGGGGATCGGTGAAGCTAAGGTTGAAGCGATCATCAAAGAGCGCAACAACGCTGCATTCGCCTCCGTGGATGATCTTGTAAAGGTCAAAGGTATCGGCCCGGCGATCGTAGAGAACGTCAAAAATGATGTCAAATCCAAATAGAAGGCTTGCGAAAAGCCGAAAAATCCATTGATGGATGACCGGCAGAGAGGAGATTTCTCTTTGCCGGTATCACACTCTCCTTTTAACCACAACTTTGTTACAATTTCACAATTTAACTTCAAGGTATTACTATGGCAGTCACACGTTTTGCACCATCTCCGACAGGGTATCTTCATATAGGTGGACTCAGAACCGCGCTCTTCTCCTGGCTGTGGGCGAGAAAGACAGGCGGAAAATTTTTGCTTCGTATCGAGGATACGGATCTCGCGCGTAACTCCGAAGAGGCGCTTGAGGCAATCATCCAGGCATTTGACTGGGTCGGGATGGGGTATGACGGAGAAGTCGTTTACCAATCCAGGCGTTTTGATCTCTACAAGAAGTACATCCAGCAGCTTCTTGACGAAGGGAAAGCCTACAAATGCTATATGAGCAAAGAGGAGCTTGATGCCCTCAGGGAGTCCCAGATGGCAGCGGGCGAACGCCCGCGGTATAATGGAAAGTATCGTGATTTTACCGGCACGCCTCCTGAAGGGATCTCTCCGGTGATCCGTATCAAGGCGCCAAAAGAGGGAAGGATATCTTTTGTCGATGGCGTCAAGGGCGAATTCAGTGTATCGGCCGATGAGGTGGATGACTTCATCATCGCACGGAGTGACGGTACACCGACCTATAACTTTGTCGTAGCGATCGATGATGCGCTGATGGGGCTGAGCGATGTGATCCGCGGGGATGACCACCTCTACAATACTCCCAAACAGATCGTTGTCTACAACGCCCTAGGATTCGCTCTGCCGAAGTTCTACCATGTGGCGATGATAAACAATGAGCAGGGAAAAAAACTTTCCAAGCGTGACGGTGCAACCGATGTGATGGAGTACAAGCAGCTGGGTTTCCTGCCAGAGGCACTGCTCAATTTCCTGGTACGCCTGGGATGGAGCTACGGGGATCAGGAGATCTTCAGCCTTGAAGAGATGATCACGCTCTTTGAACCCAAAAACCTGAGCAGATCATCCTCCAACTACAACCTGGACAAACTGCTTTGGCTCAATGCCCACTATATCAAGAACAAGCCAAATGCCGAATTGGCGGAGCTGCTGCATCCGTTTGGTGTGGATATCAGGGAGCATGACAAGATCGAACTGCTCCTTGATGCGACCAAAGAGAGAGGGAAAACGCTTGTGGAACTGGCAAACCAGATCAAGCTGATCCTGCACAGACCTGAAGCATATGATGAAAAAGCCGTTAAGAAGGCTTTCAAAGGTGAGGCAAAAGAGATCCTTTCAGCGTTTGCAGAGATGTTGCAAAGCTGGGAGAAGACGCTGCATCTTCCGTGTGATTACCATGAAGTGCTGGAGAAGATCGTTGAGACCAAGGAGATCGGCTTCGGCAAGATCGGCCAGCCGCTTCGCATCAGTCTGCTTGGAAGCATGACAGGTTCGGGGCTTGATGAGATCATGGCGATCCTGGGGGTAGAAGAGACCGTAGAGAGAATCAACCTGGCGATCGCTGCTATCGAGTAAACCTTTTTGATAAAGGAGGGGGAAGAGATGGTTCAGCGTATTTTATCCGCATGGTGTAAAAAAAGCTTCAACGCTTTTTTGGAACGGTGGTCCATACGGTAGTTGATATGCCTAAGATACCACAAGAGCTCTTTGGGGGTGATCCCTCTTTTTCTGGCCTCTCTTTTGAGCACATACTGGGGGATGCGTACGCGGGTGTGAGCAAACTGTTTTGCCAGCCTCTCCACCTCTTTTTTGTGGCGGTTGTAACAGAGGCGGGCAAAGACAAAAGGAAGATTGGTCTCTTCGTACCAGGCCTCGGCAAGATCGATCCCCTCTCCTCCGGAGAGATAATATTGCAGCGCCTGGTCCCCGATGAGCACCCTTCCCTTTAATCCCAATACTTTTGCGAGCCGGTTGGATGTCGCCGAAGCGGGATCGCTCTCCTCTGCCCCGGGGAGGACAAAGACACTGTAGACTTTTTTGTGCGCAATGATCCCAAGATCGGTACACTGATGTCTTCTGGACTCTACCGAAGAGATAAAGGCCGCGTGCACCTCGCCTCTTTTCAGCGCAGCATTGATCTGGCTTGGCACGGCACGCTTGTAGCCAAAAGCCATCTTTGCGGCATCGGAGCGCAGATGTTTTTTCAAAAAGAGCTGAAAAGGAAGAAGATTAAGGTAACGGATAGAACCAAATAACATCGATATAGATATGCTCCAAAAATCTGTTTAAGCGTAATTATAGCAAACAACTTTTATAATCCACGTCATTGAGGAATCGTTTGGCGATTCAATTTTGTGCCTGGATCGTGCAGGTACTGTGAGTTGTC
>JACXUO010000069.1 GCA_014763885.1 Campylobacterales bacterium | reverse complement strand
AGGTCTGACCAAAGGATATCTCTAAGGAACTGCTCGATCGCTTTCATGATCATCGAACCTCTCCAGATCAATGACTGACCCGGCTCCATCAATGAACCCATGGACATTACTTCTACACCGTATGCTTTAAGTGGAAGTACTTTATTACCCTGAATTTCCGGTTTTTGATCTTCGATACCCATCATACGAGGGATATTCGGACCATAGATATCTGCATCAAGAAGACCTACTTTTTTGCCCTGCATTGCCATCGCTACCGCAATGTTTACAGAAGTCGTTGATTTGCCGACTCCCCCTTTGCCCGAACTGACCATCAGGAAGTTCTTCACATGCGGAGCGATATTCTTACCGCTCACCGAGTTGCTCATCTGCTTTGGAGCCTGAGGCGCTTTGATCGTAACGTTGATACTCTCAAAACCAAGCTTTTTCAGCTCGGTCGTCGCCTCTTCGGTGATCTGTGCTTTCACTTCATCTGCAGATGAAGTGATATCCACTGTCAATGCCACTGCATTGCCTTCCACAATAATGTCTTTTACAAACCCAAACGTGACGATATCCTTTGTAAAACCGGGATAGGTAACGTTTTTCAATGCTTCTAATACATTTTCTTTTGTCATATCTTTATCCTAATCGTTGAAAAATCTATAGGAGAGTTATACCAAGCAAATCTTAAATTTGATTGAAAGCTTCCGAATATAATCGGATAATTTTTATCCTATTTATCTATTTTTACAGAATTTATGAAGCTTTTATATGTATAATACGTTACATTTTGATACATGATGTAGACTGAAAGGAAATGAGTTTGTCTGATATTAGCTTGGTACTCTTGGGAGCCGGGAGTTCCTCCCGTTTCGATACCCCGGTAAAAAAGCAGTGGCTCTACAGCGGAGAGATACCGCTATGGCTGCATGTTGCTGGGCAGTTTGAACATATAGGCAGCTTTGCAAAGATCATTATTGTCTCCACTGATGAAGAGATCAATCTGATGAAAAATTTTGCGGACTATACCTATGTCTCAGGCGGGAAGACCCGTCAGGAGTCGCTCAGCAATGCCCTGCAGGCTGTTGAAACACCCTATGTGCTTGTTTCCGATATTGCACGATGCTGTATCGATCCCAAGATGCTCGCCCGTCTTCTTGAATCCAAAGGGGAATATGCCTGCGTCGTACCGACACTTGGAGCAGTCGATACACTTTACTACGAAGGCAAACCCATTGACCGGGAAAAAGTACGAACGATACAGACCCCTCAGTTAAGCCATACCGATACCCTCCGAAGAGCGCTCGAAACCTCTTTCGCCTTCACAGATGAAAGCTCTGCGATCGCTGCTCTGGGAGAAGAGATCCTCTTTGTGGAAGGTTCGGCTATAGCCCATAAGCTTACAACTGTTGCAGACCTGGGGAAACTCCCCTGTCTCATACCACCTTCATCACGTACCCTCACAGGGTTCGGTATCGACACCCACCCTTTTGAGGAAGGGAAAGAGATGAAGCTTGGTGGTATCAAAATCGAAGTCGACTATGGGTTTAAGGCGCACAGTGATGGAGACGTTGCGATTCATGCGCTCATTGACGCACTGCTGGGAGCAGCAGGTATGGGTGATATCGGAGAGTTTTATCCTGACAGCGACAAAAGCTATGCGGGCATAGACTCCCAAACCCTGCTACAGGATACCGTCAAACGTATCACCTCCTACGGCTATACGATAGGCAATGTCGATATGACGATTGTTGCACAGGCGCCAAGGATCGGAACCTATAAAGCAAAAATGAGGAAGAACCTCGCATCACTGTTGAATATCCCGCCGCATTTGGTGAATATCAAAGCAACGACTTCTGAAAAACTCGGATTTATCGGACGTAAAGAGGGTGTCACTGTCCATGCAGTGGCAAACCTGAACTATTATCAATGGCAACGGCTTTTATAAAGGAAAGTAAAACGTTATGAAGATCATTATCGTAGAAAATGAATTATATCTCGCACAAAGCATCGCTTCCAAACTGAATGAAGCAGGGTTTGAGACAGAGATCTTTAGCTCGGTAAAAGAGGCGATGAATACAAATGGCGATGTCTATCTGCTCTCGACCAATCTGCCGGGGCAGAATACCGGACCGCTTATCACCAAATTTAAAGAGAAGATCATTATCCTGATGGTCAGCTATATCAACAATGATACGGTGAGTGAGCCGCTGAGACTTGGAGCAAAAGATTATATTGTCAAACCGTTTATGATCGAAGAACTCGTACGCAAGATCGATCACTTCCAGGAGTACCAGCAGCTCAAACAGCGTATCAGTCTCTATGAAGAGTATATAGAGAATTTCCTCAGGGAGATCACCATAGAAGAGGATATAGAACTCACGACACCGGTAGTCATTGAGACAAACTACCGAAGACTTGTGGATAAAGTCGTCTTCCAGCATGCAAGAGCAAAAAACAAATCACTGACCTTTATCCCGCTCTCTGACAAAAAATGGAAAGAGAAGATAGAGAGCAGCGACGCAAAGACCCTGCTCTATATTACAGAGGTACATACACTTAAAAAAGCGGAGAAGGAACAGCTGCTTGGGATGCTGGGTGATTATGACTTCATACTGAGCTGTACCTCTGCACTGGAGAGCAATTTCAATACAATTACGCTCAATACCGACAGCAAGCTCTATGACCAGAACGAGATACTCACCATTGATGACTATGTCAAATTTATCGTCAACAGCTTCCAGTACAAGTTCCCGGATACGGAACTCTCTAAAAAACTTGGTATCTCAAGAAAAAGTTTATGGGAAAAAAGGAAAAAGTATGGGCTCTTCAAAAACAAATAATAGATCACTCTATATCGATACCGAAGCGCTTACCTTAAAAGAACGCCTTTTGAACAAAGTCCAAAAAGCTACGTTGTCACTGGGACGACTTACGACTCGGCATTTAGCGCCTCGCTTGCACTGCGATTTAGTCGCTTGTCAGCAGTCGGCTCATGTGGCTGGCCACATAAAAAAAGGAGTGCACTATGCCAAATAACCGCTCACTTTATATCGATACCGAAGCGCTCTCTTCGCTTGCGCTTGTGCAGGCGGGGCTGATTTCTCCGGTCGATAAGCTGATGAACGCACAGGAAGCCAAAGAAGTGGATGAGACACAGGTCTACAAGGGGATCCCTTTCCCTTTCTCCTTTGTATTGGCTCCCAAAGGGAAAAAGAATGATGCTGTCCTTCAGGATACAAAGAAGGGGGAGGTCCTGGACCTTGTCAATGAAGGCAAAAAGGTGGGCGAGCTGATCGTGGATGAGACATTCCCTATCGACCCGGACAAAAGACTGGTCAAGATCTTCGGTACTGCCGATCCTCACCATCCGGGTGTCAAACATACACGGTCAAGGCTTGGCGAGATCGCTGTAAGCGGAGAGTATACTGTCACCTACCCGCTGATCGAAGACACACTGAAACGTGTGGAAAGCATGATCACCAGAACCGGTGCCAAACGCATCAGCTCCATGATGCTCGCGGCAAACCCTCTGAACCGGGCGCACGAGCGTATGATACGCCAGGCAATCAGTGAAAATGACCTGCTGATCATCTTTTTGCGCAAACCCTTCAACATGGAAGGCCTCAGGTATGATATCCGCTACAATGCGCTCTCAACCTTTATCGAAAATTTCATGCCGCGCAACAAAGTACTGATCCTGCCGTTTGAAAACACCTATATTTTTGCCGGCTACAATGAGCTCATCCTCGATGCGCTTCTGGCAAAGAACTACGGCTGCCACCAGCTTGTCATCGGTAAAAACCACGGAGGACTTGGACTCTACTATGACAAGAACCGCCTCAGTTCGATCTTTGATACCTGCAAAAATATCGATATAGAGATCAAAACGATCGATGAGTATGTCTACTGTGATATCTGCAAAACACTGGTAAGCATCAATACCTGTCCGCATGGGCAGCATCACCATGTGCACTACCACTCCGAGTCGATCATGAAACTGATCCAGTCAGGACTCGTACCCCCTCCGATACTCGTAAGAAAAGAGGTTTCGGCAAATATCCTTGCCTCACTCTTCCCCGACCGTTTCGACAACCTCCAGGAGCTGCACTACTCACTGATGCCGGGTTCAGGGCTTTTGGAGCAGCAGAGCGAAGAGCAGTTCTACCTGAAGCTTATCAAACTCTACCAGACCTCTTCACTCACATAAAGGCAGACAGATGACGATGCAAAAACTTTTCCTGACATTTTTCGGCACCGGGCTCGCACCAAAAGCACCCGGCACGGTTGGATCGCTCGCAGCACTTCCGGTGGGTGCGGCGATCATCTACTACCTGGGGATAGAATCCCTCTTTATGCTCACGATCGCGGTGACCATTATCGGCATCTTTGAGGTGAACAAGTACGAAAAGCTCACAGGAAACCATGACCAGAGCCATATCGTCATCGATGAAGCGGTAGGGATGTGGCTCTCGCTGATGATCGCCTACTCCACGATGATCACTCTCTCCTACCCCTATGTCGAGATCCTGATGCTGGTATTCAGCTTTGCGGCATTCCGCCTTTTTGATATCTGGAAACCCTCTACGATCGGCTGGATCGACAGAGAGTGGAAGGGTGGATACGGCGTCATGATGGATGATGTACTCGCAGGTATCGCCGGAGGATTATTGAGCGCGCTGCTCCTGCTTGGTATCGAAAAGATCGTTTAAAAGATAGTATCATCTTATGATAAAGCTGATATAATTAATCTAAACTAAAAACGTCAGCCAGGGGAGGGGTAGTACCATGCCCAAAAAAAACATTTTATTTATCAAAGGTACGCCCGACGATACAAGGGTTCGCCTAAAAGCGATACAGAAGAACGGCGCAGCGGTGATCGAACATACGGGCAGTGTCAATATCTACGACTACCTTCAGAGTGATCAGTTCAACAAAAGCCTGTTGATACTGGATGCCAACCCCAAACAGGAGATCGGAGGGATGCGCTTTGATGCGGTCTTCAACCAGATCTCTGACCCTGACAGCCACAAGATCACATTGGCAAAACTGGAGAGCATGTTTGCCAAGCTTCCTCCGCAGGTACCGCTTTTTAACAGACCCGAAAACATACACAAAACCACACGCGACAACATCAGCCAACTGCTCCATGGGATAGAGAGACTCCATGTTCCCAGAACGGTCAGGATCCAGCCCGTGTCCCCTTCTGAGATCTATGAGACGATAGAAAAAGAGGGCTTTTCCTATCCGGTGATCTTCCGTCAGGCCGGTGACCACGGAGGCGTGAGCACGATCAGGATCGATGATGAGAGAGAACAGTTTTATGCCTTTGCCCTGGATGGAAGAGACTACTATCTGACACAGTTTGTCGAGTATAAGGAAGAGGATCTCTATGCAAAATACCGTCTTGTTGTCGTAGACGGCGAGGTCTTTCTGCGCCATGTGATGTATGCTAAAGAGTGGATGGTACATGACAAAAACCAACTTGAAGCGCTCAAAGCGAGACAAGTCCTCTCAAGCCGTTTCAATAAGGAGATCAAACCCCATATTCAGCCTATCATCACTGAGATACACCGTCGCCTGGGCCTGGACTACTTCGGGATCGATTGTCATATTGACAAAGAGATGAACCTGCTGGTCTTTGAAGTGAATGCCAATATGAATGTGTTTATCAAGACGCAAAACAGTGTCTTTAAGAAGCATGCCGAAAAGATCCATCAGGCACTGGTTAAAATGCTTACAGATGAGAGACACAGGTTATCGGTATAGGATCATACGATGAGCATTGAATACAGATATCTTTCCCATATACTGGACAATGATACCCCCACCTATGGCAACGCATACAACATCTCAATACAACTGACCGATGAGATACAAAAAGGTGCGGTTGCAAATGAGAGTACGATCTCGACAACCACACATATCGGTACCCATATCGACCTTCCCTACCATTTTTTTGCGGAGGGAGAGACGATCGAAGCCTATGATGCCTCTTTCTGGATATTCAGGCATCCTTTGCTGGTTGAGATTGATGTGCAAGGAGAGATCATCAAGGATGAACTCATCAGTGCATTGGAACCGCATCGCCATAAAAAGGAGACTGATCTGATCATGGTGAAAACAGGGGCAGAAAAAGCAAGGGGAGAGCAAAGCTTCTGGGCCGATAACCCCGGGTTTGCCCCTGAGCTCTATGACTACCTGATCGCTGCTTTTCCCAAAGTACGTGCTTTCGGATTCGATGCCATCTCGCTCTCTGCCTACCAGCATCCCCTCACCGGCCGCAAGGCACACCGCTCATTTCTCAATCCCGATCATCCGATTCTGATCATTGAGGATATGCACCTCTGTGGCATTTCGACGCAGGAGCATCTCCTGCAGGTGATCATAGCCCCGTTACGGATAGCCAGATGTGACGGTATGCCCTGTAC
>JACXUO010000012.1 GCA_014763885.1 Campylobacterales bacterium | reverse complement strand
AAAATTAATGCAGAGTATAGAACATAATAGCTATAATTACAAAAAATTAGTAGGAGTAGATGATGCTACACGAATACAGAGATGAGATCAGTGTCCTCAAGCAAGAGAATGCACACTTTGCAAAAATCTTTGAAAAGCATAACGAGCTTGATCAAATGACCACAGACGCTGATGAGGGAAGACTTCACCTTTCTGATGCAGAGCTTGAAAAGATGAAAAAGGAGAAGCTTCTTTTGAAAGATGAAGCCCTCATGATGATCCTCAAGTACAGAAAAGAACAGCAGGAAAACGCTTAATCCCTGCAAATTCTGCGGGCTTTCGCGGCCCGTTTGTCACACTCTCCCTAAATACAAAATTTTTAACTACCTTTACAAAGAAAACAATGGCACATTTTAATACAATCAGTACAATACCCCCTTCGCTGCTCACCATACTTGAGACGCTCAACTTCACTCAGATGACACAAATACAAGAGGAGAGTATCCCTGCAATCCTTGATGGAAGGGATATCCTGGCGCAATCCAAAACAGGGTCGGGCAAGACCGTCGCTTTTGGTTTGCCTGCGGTGATGCGTACCGATGTTGCATCGAACAGGCCGCAGACGCTGATCATCACTCCCACCCGTGAACTTGCCGAACAGGTTGCATCCGAACTGCGGAAGCTGGCTGCCTGCAAACCAAACCTGAAGATCCTTACGCTTTACGGCGGTGTCCCTCTCCGATCACAGGCTGACTCTCTGGCAAAAGGAGCGCATATCCTCATAGGTACACCGGGCAGACTGAAAGACCATCTGGGCAAACATACATTGGAACTTGAGAGTATCCATACCCTCATACTCGATGAAGCGGATAAAATGCTGGATATGGGCTTCTATGATGAGATAGTGGATATCGCTTCCGCTATCCCCATGCCAAGACAGACACTCCTCTTCTCAGCAACCTTTCCGGCAAAGATAGAGGATCTCGGCAAAAAACTGCTGATCGATCCGCTGACTATCAAAGTGGATACCCGGCAGGAAGCTGCAAAGATCGAAGAGATCGTCTATGAAACCTCCGACAAGTTTGATACGCTTCTCATGCTGATCGATAGCTTCAAGCCTCATTCACTGCTTATCTTCTGTAATACCAAAGCGGACGTGGTTGCACTTGCCGACAGGCTTCATGCCCTTGGCCACTCTGTCATCGACCTGCAGGGCGACCTGGATCAAAGAGCACGCAATGAAGCTGTGATCGCTTTTTCCAACGGCTCCAAACGTATACTCGTTGCCACAGACGTTGCCTCAAGAGGTCTCGATATCAAAGGGATAGAACTGGTGATCAACTATGATCTCCCGTTTGACAAAGAGGTTTACACCCATCGTATCGGACGTACAGGACGCGCAGAGGCTTCGGGCAGAGCACTCTCCCTATATACGCCTCAGGAGCATTCAAAATGCGGCTATATCACCTCCAGCGCCTGCAGAGGAAGACTGAATGAATTGCAAGCGGGAAGCAGCTATATTATGCGCTCTGAGTTCGATACACTCTGCCTCAACGGGGGGAAAAAAACAAAGCTCAGAAAAGGGGATATACTGGGAACACTCTGCAAAGAGATAGGTATCAATGCGGAAGAGATAGGCAAGATTGATATCACCGATCACAACGCCTATATCGCGCTGCACCATAAGGTGATAGAAAAGGTACAAAAAGCACTCAAAAAAGCAAAGATCAAAAAGAGAAAATATCTCTCCTGGATACTGGACTAATCCTTATCCAGGATCTTCTGACGTCTTTTATGCCTTACGATATAAAAGAGCGTAATGAGTACCACGCTGAGCAACGCGATCAGTGTCGCAGAACGGAGATACTCGGAGATCAGCTCCTCCTGTGTTCCAAGCAGATATCCCAGTGCAACGAGCACGATCACCCAGATACCTGCACCCAGTGCCGTATAGAGCGCGAATTTCCCTACATGCATCCGTGCCAGACCGGCCGGAAGGGAGATCAGCTGACGGATCCCGGGGACAAGTCTGCCATTGAAGGTAGAGAGTTCCCCGTGTACCTTGAAAAACTGCTCAAGCTTTTCCATCGTCTTCTCTTTGACAAAAAAGTATCTGCCATGACGCAGGATAAACGCACGTCCCACGTAGATCGCCAGATAATAGTTAAAGAGTGCGCCTGCAACCGAACCGAATATTCCGGCGAGAACCACCCCATAGAGGTTCATTTCGCCTTTATAGGCCAGGTATCCTGCGGGGATCATCACGATTTCACTGGGAAAAGGGAAAAAGGTACTTTCCAGAAACATCAGTAAAAAAATGCCGGTATAACCAAGAGTACCGATATAGGAGACGATGGTTTGTGCTAATTCATGTATCATTATTGCTCAATTGTCTGTTTAGAAGATGGAAGCAGCCAGCAACAGGACTCCCGGCAGCCAGGGACCCGCTTACTGGAGCGAAAGAGAAACGCTCTGCTTGATATGCTATTCGGCAAAAGCCCCTACAGCCATCAGTTTCTGATAGCGGCGATCCAGAAGCTCATCTACGGTGAGCTCTCTGAGCATTTTGACGTTCCCCAAAAAGTAGGCTTTGATCACCGACGCAGCGGTATCTTTGTCACGGTGCGCACCGATCAGCGGCTCTTCAAGCACGTCATCCACAAGCTTGTGCTCATAGAGATCATTCGGCGTGATCTTCAGTGCTTTTGTTGCAGTCTCTACCTTACTTGGATCATTCCACAAAATCGCGGAACACCCTTCCGGAGAGATCACAGAGAAGACCGAATAGCGCATCATGGCAAGCTTGTCAGCCACACCGATAGCCAAAGCCCCACCTGAACCGCCTTCACCGATTACGATGGAGACCGTCGGTACTTTAACCGCTGCAAATTCAAAAAGGTTTTTTGCGATCGCTTCACTCTGTCCGCGCTCTTCGGCCCCCAGTCCAGGGTATGCGCCCGGAGTATCTATCAGCATCAGCACAGGGATATCAAACTTCTCTGCCAGCCTTACTGCACGCAAGGCTTTTCTGTACCCTTCCGGGTTTGGCATACCGAAGTTTCTTTTGATCTTGTTCTTCTGTCCCCGCCCTTTCTGTTCACCGATGACCATCGCTTTTTGATCACCGATCCAACCGATATAGCACAAGATGGCAGGATCATCACGAAAAGCACGATCACCATGGATCTCATACGCATCATGCATGATCGCTTTGATATAATCCAGCGCATAAGGTCTGTCCGGATGACGTGCAAGTTGGAGTTTTTGAAAGTCTGAGAGGGAGCCGAATGTCTTGTTTACCTCTTTCTGCAGGTCTTGCTGCAGTCTTGCTACTGCCTCCATATTGGCGATGGCATGAGCAGAGACGATCTCTTCTTGTATCTGCTCGATCTTCTTCTCAAACTCTAAGTATACTGCCATCCTCTTCCCTTACACTTTTTTAAAAATCACTACGCCGTTTGTCCCGCCGAAACCGAATGAGTTACTCATGACAACATTGAGATCAGCTTTTCTCGCCGCATTCGGTACATAGTCAAGGTCACACTCCGAATCCGGAGTGGTATAGTTGATCGTCGGAGGAAGAACCCCTTCTCTCATCGCCATAAGACAGGTGACCGCTTCGATCGCACCTGCAGCACCCAGACAATGGCCGATCTGTCCTTTGATCGAACTTACCGGAGGACAATTCTCTTTGCCCCCGAAGAGCTCTTTGAGTGCAGCAGTTTCATTCTTGTCGTTTGCCGGAGTCGAGGTACCATGTGCGTTGACATAATCAATTTTCGGCTCTCCGGCCATCTTGTACGCCATCTGCATTGCCCTGAGCGGGCCGTCCATCGAAGGTGCAGTGATATGGCTTGCATCCCCGCTCTCTCCGAATCCGATCAGCTCTCCATAGATCGTCGCACCGCGTGCTACCGCATCCTCATAGCTTTCGAGCACCAACGCACCTGCACCCTCACCCATGATAAACCCGTCACGCTCCGCATCAAACGGTCTGGATGCACTCTCCGGGTCGTCATTGCGCGTAGATAGCGCTTTCATTGCTGCAAAACCGCCGATCCCTACCGGACAGATCGCCGCTTCCGCACCGACGACCAGCATTTTGTCTGCCGTTCCCACCATAATGCATTTTGCAGCTTCACTGATCGCATGGGTTCCTGCCGCACATGCAGTCACTGCCGAAAGGTTTGGTCCTCTTAATCCCTGGTAGATAGAGATAAACCCGCCAAGCATATTTACCAATGAAGAGGGGATAAAGAACGGAGAGATTCTTCTTGGTCCTCTTGTTTCACAAATCACAGAGTTCTTCTCGATATTTGGAAGCCCGCCGATACCCGAAGCCGATACGATACCAAATCTTTCCATGTCGGTACCCTCAGAGAGTTTGGCATCTTCCATTGCTTCCTGCGCGGCTTTCATTCCGAGCTGGATAAATCTGTCGGCCTTTTTTGCCTCTTTTGCATCCAGAACCGTAGAGGGATCAAAATCCGTGATCTCTCCTGCAATCTTTACTGAATGCTGCTCAGTATCAAATGATGTGATATTTTTGATGCCACACTTACCCTCAACCATTGCAGCAAATGCGCTCTCTTTTTCAAGTCCCAGAGAGTTGATCATCCCCAAACCTGTCACTACTACTCTTCTCACTATCTCTCCTGTACAAATAAGATATATATCAACATTCCGCAAAATGCTAAGATCTATCCTAAACTCACCCCGACGGAGGGGTGCCAAAGAGCTACTTACTGAGCACTTTCGATGAACTTGATTGCATCACCAACTGTAGCGATCGCTTCAGCCTGATCATCTGGGATCTCAATATCAAACTTCTCTTCAAGTGCCATAACAAGTTCTACCACATCAAGGCTGTCAGCACCAAGATCTTCAACGAATTTGGAATCTTCTTTTACCTCGTCCGGACTTACATTCAGTTGCTCAACAACCACTTCTTTTACATCATCAAATAGTGCCATTTGATTGCTCCTTATAAGTTTAAAATTACCTCTAAGTATAGCTAAAAAATGATAAAAAGGAGTTAGACCATAAGGCAAAGATGGGAAATGTCTCCCTCTTCACCGCTGAAAGCTACACGATGTAACCAAAAAGTTACACTGCTATTGTCCCAGAAGCGACTTCTTGACAAACGGATCATGGAGATGTTTGCCCTGGAGCATCAGGAGCTTCATCTCTTCATAGGGGATCAGCCCCTCCTTCTTGTGCTCATAGGCTGCAAACCCGTATCCCATGGGAGAAGCAGCAGTACGTGTATACCATGCTTTATCCACATCAACCCAGTTGCCTGTATCGAGTGTTCTGGTAATGACCTTCTGGGTTTTTATCTTGCGCCCTTCCAGCCAATCCACCACACACCCGATATCATCAAAGAAGTAGGTGTCCCCTTCGGGTGTGATGATCTGTGCACTGTACTCCATTGCCTCGATATCCATACTGCACTCTGAACACTGGTACTCTTTAGGCTGGATCACCACGGGCTCATAGGAAGTATTCCCCTTGTAGACATAGCGTGCGCCCTGATCCGTTCCCAAAGAGAGCAGCAAGATGACAATAATCGCGATCACAATCCCGAAAGTCAGAAGATTGAGCAAAAACTTTTTCATAGAAAAACTCCATTCTTAAGATAGTAAAATCCAACATAACTGCTGCACAGCAGTACAAATAACGTCAGCAATCCTATCGAAACTTTCTTGAGTTTCGCTGCATCCCTGCCAAACAGTCCCTCCATCACTGCACTCTCTATCGCCAGGAAGGTACCCACAAAGAGCAAGCCCCAGAGCAGATACCCGATATAGTGGTACTCAGCCTGCAGCATACAGAAGGGGCATCTGTGGGTAGGAAGTGCATAGATATAGGTGCCGAAAAAGTAGACAACACTGTAGTAGGCGATCAGCGCAAAAAAGAGGGTTACCGCTGTACACACCAGATAATGCCCTCTTAACAGCATCAAGACCAGAAGCGCATAGAGGAGATAGAAAAGTATTAAAAGTTTGGGGATATCCAGGCCGAAGGGGAGGCGGTTTCCCCCTATCTCTCCGAAAATCACCGAACAACAGCTGACGGGGTTGGTCGTCTCGATCTGGCTGAAGTAGAGGATATCCAAAACCAGCTCCGCACTCAGAAGCACAAAGAGCAGAAGATAAAACCAGGACTTCAGCTTCATATAGGGATAGTGCTTCCCCTCCAGGTCCAGACGGTTGATCCCCAGCCAGAGGCCGCTTAGAAAAAGTATGATGATTTTCACAAGCAGCAGCGGGGAGCCGTAGGCATTCGCATCGATCACCCCTGCGGCACACATCGCCCCGGGAACCAGAGGGGAGAGTGCATCGATCGTATAGGCAAAATAGGGGAGGAGAAGCATTTTGAGCCCGAGCACAAAGAAGATGATGCTCATCACCAGGTAGGAACGGTTCTCCAGGTCAAACTGTCTCTTTGTAAAGCGCTCAAAATCCCACCTTCTCACAATCCCAAGGGTGGCGACCGCTGCAATGAAGAGCAGTATATAGAGCACTGTCTCTGAGAGGAGATAGACGATCACCTCGTTGCTCAGAAGGATCTCATTCACCGCCGCTTCCTATCACCCCGTCCTCCATGTGGATCACACGGCTCTCAAAAGGCAAATGTTCAAAGAGCGGATCGTGTGTTGCTACGACAATGGTTTTCCCTGCTTTATGCAGTTCCTGAATGGTGTCAATAAACCTGAGTGAATTCTCCCGGTCAAGATTGGCGGTGGATTCATCACAGAGGATCACTTTCGGATCATGGACCAATGCCCTTGCGATCGCACACCGCTGCTTCTCCCCGCCTGAGAGGGAAGCAACATCCTGGGATGCCTTGTGCAGGATCGAAGCGCGCTGCATACTCAGCTCCGCCATCTCGCGGATGGTCGGCATATCCAGAGCGCTGTTGATCAGAGGAACAATCACATTCTCCTCCACGCTCAATGACTCTATCAGGTTAAAGTGCTGAAAGATCACCCCGATCGTCTTTGCGCGGTAGGCGGAGGCATGCAGGTCAGGCAGCTTGGAGACTAGTTCACCCTCCACCACGATCTTCCCGCTGCTGGGACGGTCGAGTGCCGCGATCAGGGAGAGGAGTGTGGATTTACCGCTTCCGCTGATACCGCTGAGTATCACACACTCGCCCTCTTCTATCTCCATGGTTACGGACTTCAGGGCTTCAAAGAGATTTTCTCCCTCTCCGAATCTTTTGCTGACATTTTCGATCCTGATCATCGCATCGCCTCCTTGGGCGGTATCACTGCAACCCGCCAGGAAGGGATCAGCACCGCCGCAAAAAACGGTACGGCATAGAGCAGGAAGAGTGATCCCAGTGTCCCAAACGCGATCTCGGGGATCAGCTGCACGTGATTTTCCAGATTTGCACCGCCCAGGAATATCTCGATCAGGACCGGTGCCCCGAGGAGAAAAACATACCCGTATGCAGCTACCGCACCGATGATAAAACTGCTCACCACAAGGATCAAGGTCTCATAGAATTTCAGCTTCAGGATATCCCTGATACTCCAGCCGACTGCCCTCAATATCCCTATCTCTTTCCGCTCGTGTGCGTAGACCATCGCATATCTCTGGTACAGGATCAGCATCAGGGTAAGCAGAGAGATGATATAGAGGATCAGAAAAATTCCCCCCTTGTAGTTATAGAGATTCTCATAGGCTTTCCGCACCTCCCTTTTCTCCACCACCCGTATCTCATAATCGACCAGGTGCAGCTTGCCTATGACATTATCCCACTCCGCATCATTGGGGACATTGAAGGTGATATCAGTCACCTCATCCTTTTTCAGCCCGAAAATCTCCCGAGCCAGACCGATGGGCATAATGATCATATCATTGGCAAGCAGGTTCAGCGATCCGGGCAGCACCTCACAGATTTTTACCTTCTTGAACAGCCCCTGGGGCGTCTTGAACGAAAAGCTGTCGCCATAATAGTGCTTCTGAAGAAAAGCTTTGACCCCCTCCCCCACGATCATGCTCTCCTCGGCAAAGAACTGCTTCAGATCGATACCCTTCAGCAGGGATTGCAATGCTTCTGAGCCCTGCTCATCAAAAAAGTCGATCCCTACCACCAGAAAAGACGCTTCCCCGGGTGCATAAAAGTAGCGGCCGTGTATCCGTGGCGCCACCTGGGATACTCCCTCGATCTCTATGATCCTGTCAACCCAGGAAAGCGGTGTGTTCACGGCTCTTCCCGCTTCTGTCCTCATGACAGTGAAATCCGCCTGCTCATCCAGCGTATCCAACAAGGTCTGCTGCAGGGATGCGGAGAGAAAGAGTACCGCACTTACCAGTGCGATCATGACAACCGATATCGACATGATACCAAGATGCTTGCTCTTCTGCTTGAAAAGCATCAGGGTGAGAAAATGCAAGAACGGAGACCTACTCAGCATAGACAAACTCCATCCTGTTGAGTGACTGCATCTGCGGGGAGGCGGGATGCTCTACCTCCTCCCCCAAAAATGCCGGTTCGTAAAATGCCGTACTGAGCGAAGGGGAAACAAGGCCTGTCACCGCCACCACGTCAGAAAAAGCCTTCTTATGCGATCTTCCATCCGCCGAGAGATAATGGCCGGCCGCCATACCCGTCACCACCATCAAAAGCGCTGCCAATCCGATAAACTGTCTAATCATCCCGAAATTTCCTTATCACAGTCCGTCAAGAGCCATCACCATCGCATCGGTGATCTCATCAAAACGCAGGATCTTCTTCCCCTGGTGATCCACTTTGAATGTCCCGGCACTTTCAAGCGTTTTGAAAGGGATCAGTTCACGCCCCATCGGTCCGTAGACATTGGCGTCATAGACATAGAATGCGCCTCTGGCATCGATCGCTTCGAGCGTATAGTAGTCTGTTACCTTCATCTCCGTGATACTCTCCCTGTCAAAAGGGAAGTTCCCGTCAAAGATATAATACTTCATCATATCCTTCACCCCGTCGAAGTAGTAGGTTTTCCCTCCATAGGTGATCGAAGCGGCCCACTTGGGATACTTGGCAACGAACATCCCGCATACGGGGCATTTGGCGTTTTCGGGCACATGCAGATGTCCTTTGACATCTTTCATGCTTCCGTTGCTGAGATAGTAGGCGACCGCTTCGAGTTTATCCGCAGAGAGGGGCGGACATGCCTGAGACTCCCTGATCTTTTCGATCAGCTGGTCGATCGTGCCTGTCGCTCCGGGCAACTGATCGCTGTCACAGAGGCTTTTAGCGATCTTCTCCCCTTTCTGCGTGAGTTTGATCACCTTGGCCTGACTGGGCTCACTGGCAATGAGAGGGTATAAAAGCATAGAGAGAATCAGAATGGTTTTTTTCATAGGAGACCTTTGGAAAGCGGGGAGAGAAACCCGCTTTTTCTTTTAGAGATGTAGTGTAGCATCTATCTGCTTTGCAGATAGAGCCCGACAGCCTGAAGCTGTTTGGGATTGAGTCCTTCACAAAGTTTATCACTGAGGATAAATGCTTTTGCTTCGGCAACGGTACCGAACTTTTTGTCTGTCTTCTGACACTTGCCGTGGTAGAGCGCTTTCCCCATTTCCCGCATTTTCTCACGTTTCTGCTCAACCATATTGATATCATCCTGGAAATCCTGTAGCGCTTTTTGCAGTGCTCCGTCAAAATTGGTCACCTCTCCGCCATAGAGGCCTGCAAAGGCTTCCGCTTCTCCCTTATCGGCAAACGCATATTTGCTCGTCATACTCATCGTACCTCTTTGGCTGCTTCCTACAACATAATATGCCTTCCTGGCATCAATGAACTTTAGGCTGCTGACATCCACGACCTTGATCTCTGTCGGCTTGAGCCCCCTTTCGATATCCTCAGCCAAGCAGTGTATCGAACAGTACTGTTTCACCTCTCCGTTGATGGTGGCCGCATGGTTGGTCTTGTAGTACATCGGCAGGTTCATGCCGCAGTTGGGGCAGAACCCCTTGGCATCGCCTTTTTGCAGCAGTGTGGCTTCAGAGGGTGAAACGCTCTGAAACATCTTCATCATTTTCTTCGGTTTAGCCTCCTGCATCTTCTCTCCGCATTTGCCTGCACCGCACTTCATCTCAGCCAAAGAGAGGCTTGAGAGTGCCGCCAGTACCCCCGCAATCAGTAAAACCTTTTTCATCTTCACTCTTAAAATTTATATTTTAGATTCGCATAGAAATAGCGTCCAGGCTCATTAAGCAGCATCACGTCATTGCCCGGTACACCAAGCAACGTCAAGTCTTTATAGGTGTTGGCTATCGCATAAGTGTCATCAAAGACATTGTCTACCCCTACTGTCAGCTCAAAATGATTGTTGAACTGCTTTGTCCCTTTAAGGTTCAGTACGGCATAGGCATCCAGTTCCTGCTCTCCGTTATCCTGGTCATAATTGCTCCACTCATCCGCTGCGACCACTTCAGCTCTGAAATTTAATGTATCGTTATACAGATAGTTCAGCGCCGCATTGAACTTCAAAGGCGGGATTTCAGGCAAATCAGTGTCTGTCTGCCCTGTCAGAGGATCCTCTTTTTTACCCCTTTGGTAAGAGACACCGTAGTCAAAAGAGATCGATTCGCTTGCAATGTAGCTTCCACTGAACTCCACACCGTAGATGGTTGCATCCACATTCTCAAAATAATGAGAGGTATTGCTTGAATTGTAGGCGATAAAATCTTCCAGCATACTGTAGAATGCTTTGGCTTTGAAGGTCGCATTTTCAAACTGCTTCTCCATACCCATGTCAAGTTCATAGTTTTTCGTGTTATCCAGGGTCGGTGTACCTTGTTGTGCTCCACTCATTCTGATATACAGCTCTCTGCCATCAGGTACTCTGGAGGATTTTCCGATCCCTGCAAAATATCTGGTATTTTCATCCGCATGATAGGTTCCGGAGATAAACCCGTTGAGTTCACTGTAATCATTGTCTGGATCCATAGCATTCTCTGAAGTGATCTCCGTATCATCATATCTCAACCCCAGGTTCCACTCAAGGTTACCTGTTCTGAAGGTGTCTTTCAAAAAGAGGGCATAATTTTCGGTATCCACATCATCAAGACTCACAGGACCCGGTGTACCATTGAGATAAAACCTTCCATTCCAGTTTCTCAGGCTGTAGTCCAGTCCTGCTGTGATCGTATGGTTTCCGGCATCAAAGCTGTTTTTGACTTTGGCACCCTGCATTTTAGTATCAAGCCAGTGTGTTTTTTCATCCTCAATATTTGTTGCAACTTTACGATAGAGTGTTGACATCGGATGGTCCACTTCTGACTGATAGAGCTGCACGTCCAGTTCTTTTGAGTATTTGCCGAGATCTTTGGCAATGTACTCTATATTGAAAATATCCGAATCATCATAGAGTGCATCCATCTTTGAAGAGGGGTAAAGGATATCGTCGCTTCGGTTCCCCGTATAGCTCAAACTCAGCTCCTGATTGTCTGAAATGTTCCAAAAAAGTTTTGCCATCACAGTTTGCTTCTCAAAGGCATCCATACCTCTGTACTTATCCTGGTATTGCAGACCGGCAGGAACTTTTCCGGCATCGATATTCTTTTGAATCTGCTCTGCAAAATCATTGCCATCCCCGTCTTCATACTGTCCGCCCGTTTCAGTTGAAGCACTGATCAGAAACTTCAGTGTATCCGTCCCGCCGCTGGCTGATAATGAGGCTTTTTTATATCCCCAGCTTCCTGCGTTAAGATTGACTTCGCCTTCAAACTCTTCAGCAGGTTTTTTGGTATGGACCTTGACATCTGCACTCAATACCCCGGAGTCCTCTATATTATAAGGTCCCTCGATCACTTCGATATAGTCAATATTGTTCGTCAGGATATGTGAGATAGCGGGGTCCATTCTGTTAGGGCAGGCACCAAACACTTTGGTCCCATCAATCGTCACGTTGATGTTGTCTTTTTTCTGCCCTCTTACGATCACGTCGTTTGAGATACCGCTTCTTCTGACAAGCCATACGCTTGAAGACGCTTTGGCCAACCCCTCCGCAACGTCTGCCGACTTGATCTCCTCATCACTGACATCTTTGATCACCTCTGTATCAACTTTTCCCTCTACCTCTATCTCATCCAGTACTACCGGTGCAGCCTGTAGTGCCATTGCTGCCATGAGTGAAAGTCCGATTATCTTGCTCATTTCTTATGCTCCTTATTTCAAATACTTATAAGTAAAACACAAAAGTGTTAAATTTCTGTTAATTTTCGGTTTTATTTCAGAGATTGCAGAGAGTCTGTTGCACTTTGGACTATCTGCTGAGGGTATAGTGGAGCGTAATGGAAACTTTTTGAGGCAGGGAAAGGGGGACATCCTTTACGGAAACAGGGAAAGCTTTCTCTACCGCCTCTTTGGCCGAGGTATGAAAGGCTTTGGGGCCGCTTACCGTGATGCCGGAGACATGGCCGTTTGCCAGGATCGTAAAATCGACCTTCACACTCCCCTCCATCCCTCGGCGTTTTGCCATACGGGGATAACTCTTATGCCGGTTGATGCGGTCTCGTACCTTTGCAAGAAAAAGGTTTTTCTCCGCTGCCGTGCTCTGCTGCTTTCTGGTACTCTTGAGTGCACTTGTTTTCTGCACAGGCTGCGGTTTTTTTTCGGTTTTTTTCACCACCTTTTTGGGCTTCTCTTTTATCTCTTTTGGTTTTTTGATCTCCGGCTTCTTTACCACAGGTTCCGGTTTCGGCAGTTCGATCGGTTTTGGTTTTTCTATCTCGGGTTCAGGAAGGGGCGGCTCTTCCACAGGCGGAGGCGTTTCCTCCTTTATCGGTTCGGGTTTCTCCTCGACAACTTCCGGCTGGAATGCATGAATGCTCATTTCGATTGTTTTTACGGGGGACTTCTGTTCGGAAACACTGCTCGTCTCTGTAAGATAATAGAACCAATATCCCATCATCCCATAAAGAAAACCTGTTGCCAGAAAGGAGAGTAAAAACCGATTTTTAGACACATGACCTCTTTTTTTTTGGGACGCATTATAACAAAAATTATCTGTGCCTCTATAATTTTAATTTTGCAAATCTTTATCATAATCGCTAATCCCTGGATTTCTTCAAATGGAATTATAATGGGACAGTGTTAAATTAGTGTGAACTGATCTTCCTAAGATTGAGAAATACCGTGGTCCCTACATTTTTCTGTGATTTGATTTGTATCTCGATCCCTTCGCTTTCGCAGTAGGATTTTACCAGTGCAAGCCCTATCCCCTCTCCCTCTTTGGAGGTGTCAGCCTGATAGTAGCGCTCATAGATCTTCAAAAGTTCCGTCTCGCTCATCCCGACTCCACGGTCACTGATGCTCAGTGTATCCTGGCTCAAGTGCAGGGTCACGGGTGTATCTTTGGCGGAGTACTTCATCGCATTCATCAAAATATTGTCTATCATCTTCTCAAACCCGATCTTATCGGCTGTGACCCTGTAGCTTTCAACCTCCAGCACAAAGTCATTCCGGTCAAAAGCCTCAAATACCTCCACCCGCTCCTTCAGGACTTCATGAAGATCAAAAGACTCTTTTTCGATAGGCTGGAACTCTTTTTTGATACTGTAGACCAGCTCCCGGTAAAGCCTCTCAAGCCTTTTGGAAGATGCTTCGATGCGCGCAATACGCTCCAGACTCTTCTGGTCCTCAAGCTTTCTGGCGATCAGTTTGGTATTGGCCTGGATCGTCGCAAGCGGAATATTGAGTTCGTGGAGTATCTCTCTGGAAAGCTGGGAGAGGTTTGCATCGATCCTTTTCTGCTGTGCAAGGAGCGTAGAGATAAAGATATATCCGAACATTGCGGCAAAAAGCAAAAGTATCAGCGATACCCAAAGATAGATCCGGGCAAAATCCTCCCATGTCGTGAGCATATGATAGATAGATCCCAGGAAAAATCCTATGCTGATTACATAGATCACTGTCCCCCATACTACCCGTTTATGCATCAAGATCCCTGAATTTATATCCGACCCCCCGGATATTGGTGATATGGTCGGGGAAAAGTTTTTTCAGTTGTGTCACATAGACACGTATCGAACCGTCACTTGGCATCTGGTTGGCTGTCCAGAGCTGCTCCTTGATAAACGTATTGGTGACCACATCCCCTTTGGACTGCACGAAAAGCATCAGAAGTTCTATCACTTTGACCGTCAGTTCGACCTCTTCCTCCTGATGCAAGAGTATCTTGTTCTTCACATCAAGGGTATACTCACCGATCCTGACACAATGGGTTCGTGTCTGCCTGCGAAGCAGCGCATCGATGCGCAGCTGCAGTTCGTCAAAATCGATGGGCTTCTTCATATAGTCATCCGCCCCCAGACCGAACCCTTCGGCAAGAGACTCCTTGTCCTCCCGGGAGGTCAGAAATATCGTCGGCGTCATATCCCCCGCGCTGCGCAGTTTGCCCAGCAGGTCAAATCCACTTCCATAAGGCAAATTCACATCAAAGAGATAGATATCATACCTCTTCTCATAAGTAAGGTCAAGCGCTGAGTAGGGATCCATTACCGCGTCCAGCAGATAGCCCTCCTCTTCCAGAAAATCCTGAAGTGTCTCATTAAATAGCTTATCATCTTCCAGTATAAGAACCCGAACCGCCATCACTCTCCTTTTAATTCATAAGCAAAGTAACATTATAACCAAACTTGTTTTTTTAACTGAGAAGGTACGCATATCTGCCACTTGTAAAAATAATAAACTTTTTCACTACTACTGGTTATAATATCGATAACTCATTTAAAGGTATTTTACAAAATGGGGAAAAACATTTCTTTTAAACATTTTGTGGGAAGAATCTTAGCATTCGGACTTTTCCTGCTTGCCACATTTTTAATCCTCCTGGCGATAAGTGCTTACTTCTGGCCGGGGAGGCTCAACGTATTGCTGAGTATGACGGCATCCAATATTATTTTTGGAAGAATGGCCGGACTTTCCATCGGGATCTCTTCGCAGATGGATACGCCCCTGCTCATCGCATTTAATCTGTTCATAGAATCCATTATGGTGTTGATACTCTATCCGCTTTTTGTCCTCAGCTGGAGAAGTCTTCACGTGGTTTCCTATGCACCTTTAAATGACTTTTTCAGGCGCTCCCAAAAGAGCGCAGAGAAATATCAGCCAATGATTCGGAAGTATGGCATCATAGGTCTGGTATTTTTTGTGCTCACACCTTTTGCGATGACAGGACCTGTCGTGGGCAGCTTTGTAGGCTACCTTATGGGTCTTCCCCATCTAACCACGCTTGCAGCTGTTCTCTCCAGTACATTCATAGCGATCATCCTATGGACCTACTTTATCAAACACTTTGAAGCAACGCTGATTGTCTACAGTGATGTGCTGATTATGGTACTCTCGATTGCTGCTGTGATTGTCCTGATCTGGTATTTTGTAAGAGGAAAGAGGGGTTGATTTTCGACCCTACAAATGAGACGCAGGTGTCATTTGCTTAACGGGTCCTTCTGCCTTCGCGGGTCGCTTTGCTCCACTTCGCCTTCAGCGGTACACAGAGTGTACATCGCTTTCGGTTCCGAGCTTACAAAAGCAAAGCAGTTTGCTTTTGCTTGACAGCTCTCATGGTTTCGACCCTACAAATGACACGCAGGTGTCATTTGCTTAACGGGTCTCACATATACATTCCGCCGTTTACTTTTAGGGTCTCTCCGGTGATATAGGAGGAGTGGTCAGAGAGGAGGAATGCAACCGCATCCGCGACCTCTTTGGCCTCACCGAATCTTCCCATCGGGATCTTGGCGGTAAAGGCCTCTTTGATCTCCTCTTTGAGCACGTCTGTCATCTCAGTAGCGATGAACCCCGGAGTGATCGTATTGTATCTGATGCCTCTCGATGCTGCTTCCTGGGCAAAAGATTTGGTCATAGCGATCGTTCCGCCTTTGCTTGCCGAGTAGTTGGTCTGGCCCGCATTTCCGGTCTCTCCTACGATCGATGCGATATTGACTACCGATCCAAAACGTTTTTTGCTCATCACCTTCAGCGCTTCCCTGCACCCGATGAATGTCGACTTCAGGTTTGCGTTGATCACATCCATGAACTGTTCTGTCTTCATTCTCATCGCCAGACCGTCTTTTGTGATCCCTGCATTGTTTACAAGGTAACTCAGCGCTCCGTCCTCTTCCACGATCTGTTTGATCGCATCCACAAAAGCCTCTTCATCGCTCACGTCAAATCCGATCACCTCAGCCTTTCCGCCTTCTGCTTCGATCGCTGCTTTTACCGCATTCGCTTCCGCTTCTCCGCTTCGGTAGTTGATCCATACCTTCAGTCCCATCTCAGCCAGTGTCTTCGCGATCTGGGCGCCGATCCCTCTGCTTGCACCGGTCACAAGTACATTATTCCCGCTAAATTTCATTATACTTCCTTGCAAATCTTTGCGATATTGTAGCATGAAGCGCTTAATGAGACTCAAATAACTCATTTTTGAGTTTTTCAAAGAACGCATAATCCTCCGGCGTGATCTTGTCCGAGTAGATGATGTGGTTCAGCTGCTCCATCAGATGGTATTTGGAGATCCTGTCTTCGCAGAGCGCCTGTTTGATGATCCGGATATGTGCATCCAGATCATACTCTTTATCCATAATATCTTTCAGAAATGCTTTACTCTCAGCCTCGCTGCACTCGAAATCTTCGCCGAGTATACTGCAAAAGAGCGGTGCCTCTTTCTCGATATCCCTGTCATCCAGCTTAATAATATGTGCTAAAAGTGTGGCGACTGATTCTTTGATCTTTTTTTGCATGCATACCACCTTTCTTATTGGGTTTTTGAATATTGTAGCATATTTCCAAAAGAGACAAATGCAAGGGTAGAAAAAAAGGTATTCTGAAGCGGGAAATACCCTCTGCCGTTCTGCAGAGAGCATAGGGAAGGAAATAGAGGCTGCGGGATCGGTGCTAAAAGAGCGGTGTATCCATCTCTTCGGGGATCTCAAGCCCCATGATTTTAAGCACGGTCGGTGCTATGTTGTTGAGTCCACCCCCCTCTTTGAGCTTCTCAACCCCGTCTGCCATCACCCAGCACCAGACCTCTCCTACGGTATGGTTGGTCAGGATGTTGCCCTTATCATCGACCATCTCCTCGCAGTTTCCGTGGTCCGAGGTAAGCACGATCGCATAGTTTTGCTCTTTTGCCTTATCGATGATCTTCCCGAGTTCGGCATCAACCGCATGGACCGCTTTGCATGCCGCTTCATAGTTTCCGGTATGCCCCACCATATCACCGTTTGCAAAGTTCACCACCACAAACTCATACGCCTCATCCATCGCCGTGCGCACTGCTTCACCCACCTCGGGGGCCGACATCTCCGGCTTCATATCGTAGGTTTTCACATCGGGGCTGGAGATGAGTACGCGGCTCTCCCCCTCCATCGGCTCCTCTACTCCCCCGTTCAGGAAAAAGGTTACATGGGCATACTTCTCTGTCTCAGCCGTGTGGAGCTGGCGCAATCCTGCCCTGCTTACCACTTCAGCAAGCGTGTTTTTCGGCGCCTCTTTCGGGAAGAGTACCGGATAGGGGAACGTCGCATCATACTGTGTCATCGTCGCGATATGGAGCGGCTTGAAGGCTCTCTCAAATGCACTGAAGTGCGCATCACCCAATGCCGTCGTGATCTCACGTACCCTGTCTGAACGGAAGTTGGTCACGATCACCGTATCTCCCTCGGCCATCCCCTTATATCCTTCAAACGCTGCAGGCACGATAAACTCGTCGGTCTCTTTTTTCGCATAGCTTGCATCCACATACTCTGCCGGAGAAAGCGTCGTCACAGGCGAAGCTTCCGCGATCGCCCGATATCCCCTCTCCACTCTCTCCCAGCGGTTATCCCTGTCCATCGTATAAAAACGCCCGCCGATCGTTGCGATAGAGATATCCTCGTCGGTGATCGCCTCGATCTGTTCGATATAGCGTTTTGAAGAGGTCGGGCTAACATCCCTCCCGTCAGTGATCAGGTGCAGGAAGACTCTCTTCCCTCTTGCTTTTGCCAGTTTTGCCAGTCCGATCGTATGGTCGATATGCGAGTGTACCCCACCGTCACTCAGCAATCCGACAAGATGCACTCTCTCGCTTTTATCCAGTATCTCATTGAGTACACTGTTCTTTTCAATACTTCCCTCTTCAAGCGCCAAAGAGATCTTTACAAGATCCTGATAGAGGACACGGCCGCTCCCGATCGTCATATGCCCCACTTCGGAGTTTCCCATCTGTCCTTCGGGCAGTCCTACACTGAGCCCGTGGGTAGAGATCAGTACCCGGGGGATCTCTTCAAAAAGTCTGTCATAGGTCGGTTTGTCTGCATCCTGGAATGCGTTGCATTTGCTCTCAGGCTTATACCCGATACCATCGGTGATAATTAAAACTGTTTTTTGAATATCCATAAAATACCCTGTTCCTGTCAACTCTTATATTTTATTGAAATAATAGTAAAATAACCTTTTTTAATCCTAAAACCGAAAAAGAGACCTATGCTATACGAACTCTCGCACCTTTTAGATATCAACCTTTTTGGATACATTACGGTCCGGTCAGGTTTTGCCTTCTTCATCGCCTTTATTTTGACGCTTGTGATCATGCCCAAATACCTGGCATGGGCGATCTCAAAAAAAGCAAACCAGCCCATCAACAAGTATGTCCCCGCGCACGAGGGGAAACGCCATACGCCTACGATGGGGGGTGCAGTGTTCCTCTCCGCTACGGTTATTGCCGTACTTTTAAGTGCCCATCTGGACAATCTGTTTGTCCTGGCAGGGCTTGTTACACTGATCGGTTTCGGCCTGGTAGGGTTTAAAGATGATATCGGGAAGATACTCTCGGGGAACAACCTTGAAGGACTCTCTGCAAGAGGCAAACTTCTGGGGCAGGTGGTCGTGGCACTCTCTGCCATAGGCGTTCTTTTCTATGCCGAGTTTCCGACAACATTCTATATCCCTTTTTTCAAAAACGAGCTCTTTGACATGGGCTATTTTGCCGCGATCTTCTGGGTGCTGGTCTTTCTGGCCACCACCAATGCGGTGAACCTGACCGATGGGCTTGATGGACTTGCGACCGTACCATCTGTCATTGCACTGGTTACGCTGGGAACGATTATCTATGTCACCGGCCATGCCATTTTCTCAGGCTACCTGCTTGTACCCAATATCAAAGGGGTGGGAGAGGTGACGATCATGGCCTCCGCACTGGCAGGAGGACTCCTCGGGTTTTTATGGTACAACTGCTACCCGGCAGAGATCTTTATGGGAGATACGGGAAGTTTGGCGATCGGCGGCTTTCTCGCCTATCTCGCGATCCTCGGTAAAAGCGAAATACTCCTTATCCTGATCGGTCTGATCTTTGTAATAGAGACGGTTTCGGTGATCCTGCAGGTAGGAAGCTTCAAACTGCGCGGGAAAAAAGTCTTTCTGATGGCACCGATACACCATCACTTCGAGATGAAAAAATGGGCAGAGAACAAGATCATCGTACGCTTCTGGATGATCTCTCTTATCGCCAATATCCTGGCACTCATCTCCTTTAAATTCAGATAGTTGAAGCGATGCTTCAGAGTAAAGAAAAAACAAAGAGAGTCATAATGAAAAATATACCAACACGCCTCACTCCTTACCCCAAGGGCACTTGTCACTTCGTTCGGGCGCATTCCTCACTCCTCACTAAAAAAATCCCAAGGAATTTTTTATGAAACCTACACTTTTCGGATACGGACTGACCACCAGATCTATCGCAAAAAGCCTTGGCGGAGGCTGTACCTTCTTTGACGACAATGTCAAAGAAGCCTCTGTCGATGAAGCGGGCAACCAGATCCTCCCTTCGCATCTTTTTGATCCCGAAGCAAGCACCCTGGAGGTCACTACCCCCAGCCTCAAGCCGGATCATCCCCTGATCAAAAGTGCTCAAAACCTGATGAGTGAATATGACTATATATTAGGGAGCAGGGAGCAGGGAGCACAGAGCAAATTTATGGAAGCGTTGCAAAGTAATGTAAACCGAAACGCTTCACTTGAAAGGCAAAAGCCTTTCACCATCTGGATCTCCGGTACCAACGGCAAAACCACCACCACACAGATGCTGACGCACCTGCTTGAGAAACGCAGTGCGGTATCCGGAGGCAATATCGGTACACCACTGGCAGATCTTGATCCAGAAGCAGCGATCTGGGTACTTGAAACCAGCTCTTTTACCCTGCACCATACCAGGATCGCCTCCCCGAATATCTATCTGCTGCTGCCCATCACACCCGACCATCTTGACTGGCATGGTACACCGGAACAGTACGAGGCAGACAAGCTCGCACCGCTCAGGACGATGAGGGAAGGCGAACTGGCACTGATCCCGAAAGGTCTGAATGTTCCTCCTACCCCTGCCTATGTGGTAGAGTATGACTCCAATGCGTTTTTGGAAGAGTACTTTGATCTTGATGCAGAACAGGTTGCATTCAGGGGAGCTTTTTTACAGGATGCACTGCTTGCGCTGGCGATTACCAGAGTGCTCTTTGATGAAACTGACTATGATCTGATCAACGCTTTCAAGCTCGATGCACACAGACAGGAGAAGATCGAGGATGCGCAGGGAAGAGTATGGATCAACGACTCCAAAGCAACCAATCTTGATGCCGCGATCCAGGCGATCAAAGGATTTGAGGATTTGAGAATACATCTGATCCTCGGGGGAGAGGATAAAGGGGTAGATCTTGCTCCGCTCTTTGAGGTCATGCAGGGATGCGATATCAGGATCTATACGATCGGGGCAAATAACGAGAGGCTCCTGGGGCTGGCAAGAGCCTATGGGATTGAAGCCCATGAATCAAAAACAATCGATAAGGCGGTAGCCGCAATCGACCGGGTACATACCCATGACTCGGTCGCACTGCTCTCCCCCGCAGCAGCCAGTTTCGATCAGTTCAAGTCCTACAAGGACAGAGGAGAGACCTTTATCAGGCTGGTAAAGGCTTTATAGTGCCACAACAAAACATAATCAATTTTTGACTATAATCAACCTATAGCCAAAATTTAAAAGGATGCTTTCTGTATGCGGATTTTATTGCTCAATACAAACCCTGTTGTCTCCAGACTCATCACTCTGTGTTTAAAAGACAGGCATGTGGAGCTCTATGAATTCTCATCCCTGGAGAACATAGAAGACAAAGCGTACGATCTTGCATTTATCGATGATGCCAGTTTCGGCCGTATCACTGCCGATATGCTCCAGGCATTCCGTATCGCAAAACTGGTCCTTCTCACCACGCACCCCGAAGAGAGGAACAGCGCGATTGACATAGTGATCAAGAAACCATTTCTCCCTTCCAAAATCATCGAGGTGGTAGAGGCACTCTCTTCTATAGAACCGTCTGCCGATGAACCGCCTCATATATTCCCCCTCTCCGCAGCCGAAGAGACACCTGAAGAGCTGCAGGAGGAGGAAACGGCAGGTTCGTCTCCTGTATTGGATATCGATGAGATAGCGAGAATCAAGTCTCTCCTCGAGATAGAGGAGGAGATACCCGATGAGGGGATTTGGGAAAAAGATGAGGAGGAGCTTGAAACCCTGAAAAGGGAGGTCATCAAACAGAACCTTATCAGCGAGGGGCTTGAGATCGTGGAGGAAGAGGATGTGATCAATGCGGTAGAGAAAGACCTTACCCTGCATATCACTCATGATGCCCGAAAATCAGAGGAACAAAGAGAAGAGTTTGAGACAAAACTGCTTGACGCGATACAGAAGATGAAGATCAAAAAGTTAAAAAAACTTCTCAGCGGTACCGAGGTGACCATCAATATCAAGTTTAAAGACAGCGAAGAATGAGTAAAAAAATATCAAACAGCGGGGCAATCCTGGTATTGTCCGGTCCAAGCGGTGCAGGGAAAAGCACCATTATCAACGCAGCATCCGGCGAGATCGGAGAGTACTATTTTTCGATCTCTACGACAACCCGTCCACCTCGGACGGGAGAAGTACATGGAAAAGACTACTTCTTTGTAAGCAAAGAGGAGTTTGAAGAGGATATCAAAGCAGGAAACTTCCTTGAGTATGCCGAAGTGCACGGTAACTACTACGGAACCTCTCTCACCCCGGTCAGAGAAGCACTTCAGGCGGGGAAACTGGTCATTTTTGATATCGATGTGCAGGGGCATCGTCTGGTACGTGCAAAGATGGATGACATCACCACATCCGCCTTTATCACTCCGCCTACGCTGAGCGAACTCGAACACCGGCTGCGTGCAAGGTCAACCGATGACGAGACGGTGATCAGCAAACGGATCGAAAATGCCAAAAAAGAGATACTGGCAGTGGGCGAATATGACTTCACGATACTCAATGACACGGTAGAGGATGCGACAAAAGAGTTTGTCATTATTGCAAAAGCTGCCAGGTTGAAACAAAAAGAAGAAGATCAGAATGAATTTGTCGCACGCTGGCTGAACCACTAAGAAAAATTAAATATTTTCATGTATAATTATCACAAAACACCAAGATGCTATGAAAAGCGATTAGTCGTTTGAGTTTGCTTCAGCAGCAAACTCAGCGTTAGCGTAGCTTTTGGACTTTGTTCAAAAGCGTTCTTCAACATAGTAATTAATTAAAGGACGAATATGGGTATGCCAAGTATGCCGGAACTACTGATCATCTTAGCGATCGTTGTACTTCTTTTTGGAGCAAAAAAAATTCCTGATCTAGCAAAAGGAATAGGAAAAGGGATCAAGGACTTCAAGCAGGCGGTAAAAGAGGACGACGAAAAAGAAGAGAAGAAAGAGATCGCTTCCAGAGAGGGAACGCCTGCAGAGACAAAGATCGAAGAAAAAAAGCCTGAAGAGAAAAAAAGCGAAAACGCTTAAACCATCACTCCGGTGCCTTGCACCGGGACTTCTCCTTCGACTAACTTCTCCACCAACGATTTTTTGCTACAATTCCATCACGTAACTATTTTGATCATATGGGAACCTTATGAAACTGAAATCACAACTTAATACGCTTATCAAAAAAGCATTTAGCAAGGCCGGGATTGATGCAGAACCTATCAGCGTCACCGAGGCGACACAACCGCAGTTTGGTGACTACCAATTCAACGGAGCTATGGCATTGGCAAAAAAACTGGGTAAAAATCCCAGGGAGATCGCCACAGAGATCCTCAATGCACTGGATACCTCAACCCTTATCCAGAAAGCAGAAATTGCCGGGCCCGGTTTTATCAACCTTTGGTTAAAACCAGAATGGATTGCTTCAGAGTGTCACAATGCACTCAGTGATGACAGACTTGGTATCACCAGACATGAAACTCCTCTCAAGGTAGTGGTTGACTACTCGGGACCGAATATGGCAAAACAGATGCACGTGGGACACCTCCGTTCAACGATTATCGGAGATACCATCTCCAACCTGCTGGAGTTTTTGGGAGATGATGTGATCCGTCAGAACCACATCGGGGACTGGGGGACTCAGTTTGGAATGCTGATTGCCTATCTTGAAGAGACAGGCAACGAGGGAGTGGCACAGCTGTGCGACCTTGAGCAATTCTACAAAGAGGCAAAAGCGCGTTTTGATGCAGACCAGGCATTTGCCGACAAAGCAAGAGAGTATGTCGTCAAGATCCAGAGTGGAGACCATCATTGTCTGAATCTTTGGCAGAAATTCATTGATGCCTCGCTTGGACACTGCGAAGATGTCTACGGCAAACTCTGTGTCAAGCTCACAAGAGAAGATGTCAGGGCAGAAAGTTTTTATAACGAAGACCTCCCCCAGGTGATCGAAGATCTGATACAGGAGGGGCTGCTTCAGGAGAGCAACGGGGCACAGTGTGTTTTCCTCGAAGGCGAAGAGATCCCCGTGATCGTACAGAAGGGGGACGGTGGCTACCTCTATGCTACTACTGACCTGGCTGCACTCCGATATAGAGCCAATGTACTGCATGCCAAACGTATCTGCTATGTGGTAGATGCAAGACAGGCTGAGCATTTCAGACAGATCTTCAGTGTGGCAAAAACATCCCGTTTTGTCCCGGAGGATGTCAAGCTTGAACACGTGGCATTCGGAACGATGATGGACAAAAGCGGAAGGCCGTTCAAGACACGTGACGGGGGTACGGTCAAACTGATCGACCTGCTGGATGAAGCGGTCATCAGGGCCAAAGATGCGATCAAAGAGAGAGAGAACTACACCGATGAAGAGGTGGAACGCCTTGCCAAAATCATAGGGATAGGCGCGGTGAAGTATGCGGACCTCTCCATCAACAGGGAGTCAAACTATATCTTTGACTGGGACAAAATGCTCAGTTTTGAAGGGAATACTTCTCTTTATATGCAGTATGCCTACGCAAGGATCCAGAGCATCTTCAGAAAACATAACGGACCGGTAGAAGGTGATATCATTATCTCTGATACATTAGAACAGCACTTGGCAGTAATGCTGCTTCGTTTTGAAGATATCCTTGAGCGTGCTGCAGAAGATGCTTCCCCCAACCAGATCACGACATACCTCTATGAGATGGTGACACTCTTTATGCGTTTTTATGAACAGAACCCTATCCTCAAAGAGGGTGTCGATGAAGCAACCAAAATGAGCCGTCTGCAACTGGCTGACCTTACGGCGAAAACGATCAAACAAGGGCTGGAACTGCTAGGCATCGAAGTCGTAGACAGGTTATAATACTTTACATAAACGAAGGGAGGAGAGCACCATGAAAAGTTTGATCATTTTAGCGATTATCATGACCTTGGGCATCCTCTTTCTCCACTATACCAGAACAAAAAATCTCAAAAAACTTTTGATCTCCCTCGGTACATTCGGAGTGATACTCGGCATGGCTGTGGCAGGAAATATTACCAGACAGATAATGCCTCTCTTTTTCGCACACCTCATCCTTCTGCTCTTTGCCTGGGGAGGGCTGTTTGTCTATCTTGTGAAAGACCGCTACTACTGGTGGGCCCTCTTCTCGCCTGCCCTGACGATCGGAGTTTTTCTGCTTATGGAGCTGCTCACGGGTTCAGGCCATGAGCATGCGATCCTGGGCTAAGCCTCTTCTTTTTTCTGATTTGCGATCAGTTCATTGAGGAACTGTTCAAGGGAGTAGCGTTGTCTGTACTCGGGGATCATGATATGCACCAGGATATCTCCCAGATCCGCTACTGTCCACTCATCCGTCTCATCCGTTGCCAGGAACTGCTCCCCTTTCGGTTTCAGCTCTCTTTTGAGATGGTCAAAGAGCGCCTTGGTATGTTTCCCGTTGAGTGAATTGGCGATTACTACACGTTTTGCAACATAATCTGCATCATCAAGGTTAAATACCTCTATCTCTTCGGCTTTTTTATCATCAAGCACTGCGACAATATTTTCAATACGTTGGTCTAATGTCATCTATTTCTATCCTTTGTTTGTTAACTCTTTTTGCGTAAACACCTGCTTGACAGAATCAATGATTCTCTGATCTATCCCGTCAAGCTGTTGCGTACTTCTTATATGCGTAGAGCTTATCGCTTCATCCAGTTCTATTTTTATCCATTTTCTCAGCATACTGGTATCAAAACTGCTGTCTCTTCTTGTAGCCACTACCCATATCACCTGTTGGTTCAACCACTCATACTGATGCCATTTTGTCAATGATGCAAGGTTGTCAGAACCAATGATCAGATACTTGACATCATACATTCTCTGGAAATGCTTTACCGTATCAGCGGTGTAGATGCTTTTACCCTGCACAATCTCGTAATCGCTGACTGAAACCTTTTCCAAGGGATCAAAAAGCGTCTGGCACCACTGCAATCTGAGCTTTGCCGGTGCAAGAGAGTTCTGCTTAAACGGATTGAGGTACGCGGGGACGATCACAAGCCTGTCGATATCCAAAATGGCCACCGCATTCGAGACGATCAGCTGATGTCCTTTATGCGGGGGGTCGAAACTCCCTCCGAATATTGCGATAGACTCCCGTGTCTTTTTACCCAAATATAACCTCAAATACAGTAAAATTACGCAATTTTAGCATAATAATCAAGGGATAACAAATGGCTCTAAAAGTAGCAATCAACGGACTGGGTAGAATCGGTAGATGTGTCGCACGTATCATCGCGGATAGAGAGGATATCGAACTGGTCGCGGTCAATGCAAGCGGGACTCATGAGATGATCGAATACAATGTCAAATATGACTCTGTACACGGTACACGCAAAGATGCCAAAGTGATAGACGGCTACCTCTGCATGGGGAGCGATAAAGCGAAGATCCTTTCAGAGAGAGATCCTGCAAAACTGAACTTTGCCGAATGCGGGGCAGAGCTGGTCCTGGAGTGTACCGGCGCCTTCCTGACAGCGGAGAGCGTGCAGCCCTACCTGGACAACGGCATCAAAAAAGTGCTCTTCTCGGCACCGGCGAAAGATAATACTGCGACTTTTGTCATCGGTGCGAACGAAAATGATTATGCGGGGCAGAGAGTCGTCTCTAATGCAAGCTGTACCACCAACGGTCTTGCACCGGTTGCCAAAGTGCTGGATGATGCCTTTGGTATCGAAAAAGGTCTGATGACGACGATCCACTCCTACACATCCTCACAGCCGATTTTGGATGCTAAACACAAAAAAGACCCGAGAAAAGGGCGTGCAGGAGCGACAAACCTGGTTCCGACAACCACGGGTGCTGCCAAAGCGATCTCAAAAGTACTTCCAAACCTTGAAGGCAAACTCAACGGACAGGCGATCAGGGTCCCTACCGCGGATGTTTCCATGATTGATCTCACCGTGACACTGAGTAGAGAGGTCACACTCGACGAAGTAAAAACTGCCTTTATCCAGGCAAGCGAGGGTTCCCACAAAGGTATCCTCGGTGTTGATACGGAGTACAGAGTATCACAGGACTTCATCGGAGAAGAGCAAAGCAGTGTTGTCGCACTTGACACGATCCAGGTGATCGGCGGCAACATGGTCAAGGTACTCTCCTGGTATGACAATGAGTGGGGCTACTCATGCAGACTTGTGGATATGGCGCTTCATATCAGCAAATAAAAAGTACAAAGCGTGACTGGTCACGCAGAGGGGCTTCGCTCCTTTTTATAATCAGTTTTAAATCAGTAAAAAAGAGGAAAAGTATTGAAAGATATTAAAAATCTAGATATTGCAGGCAAACGCGTATTTATCCGCTGTGACTTTAACGTACCCAAAGATGAGTTTGGGAATATTACCGATGACAGACGTATCCGTTCTGCACTGCAGACCATCCGTTACTGTATCGACAGAGAGTGCAAAATCATCCTGGCTTCCCATTATGAGAGACCGGAACCGGGACAGTATGAGGAGAAGTATTCCCTTGCACCGGTTGCAAAAAGACTCCATACACTCCTCAAAATCAAAAATGAGATCTATATGGCAGAGGATGTAGTCGGAGAAGATGCACACAAGAAAGCCGCACAGCTTCAAGGTGGTGATATTCTTCTGCTTGAGAACCTTCGTTATGAGGCTGGGGAGACAGCAAATGATGAAGAGTTTGCAAAGAAACTGGCAGATTTTGCAGACTTCTATGTCAATGATGCATTTGGTGCATGTCACAGAAAACATGCCTCTATCCATGCGATCACACAGTTCTTTGACAAAGAACACAAGGCAGTCGGATTCCTGATGGAGAAGGAGATCAACTTCTTCTCAAAAGTGATAGAAAACCCTGTCAGACCCTTTGTCGCGGTAGTAGGCGGGAGTAAAGTATCGGGAAAACTTCAGGCACTCACCAACCTCATCGAAAAGGTTGACAAGGTGATCATCGGCGGAGGAATGGCGTTTACCTTCCTCAAAGCACAAGGCTATGAGATCGGGAACTCTCTGGTGGAGGATGAGCTGATCGATGAAGCAAAGGCGATCATGGAAAAAGCACAACAGAACGGTATCAAATTCTACCTTCCGGTGGATGTAGTCGTTGCTCCGGAGTTCTCTGAAAACACTACGATCAAGTTCCTTCCTACCCAGGAGATACCGAAAGGGTGGATGGGACTGGATATCGGACCGGCAAGCAGCCGTCTTTTCCGTGAAGCGCTCAATGATGCACAGACGATCATCTGGAACGGGCCGATGGGAGTCTACGAGATGGACAGATTCTCCAAAGGGAGTATCGCAATGTCGCACAATATCGCACAGACACATGCCACAACCATCGTAGGCGGCGGAGATACTGCCGATGTGGTCAATAAAGCCGGTGATGCAGACGAAATGACTTTTGTCAGTACAGGTGGTGGTGCCAGCCTCAAACTGATCGAGGGTGTAGAGCTTCCCGGCCTTGAGGCGCTGAAATAATATGATATTTGCAGCCAACTTTAAAACCAATCATACGAGAAGTAGTACAAAAGCGTACTTTGATACTTTGAGTCAAAAGATTGCTGCAAAAAAGAGCGGGGATAAAGTCTATGTCTTTCCTCCGGCTACCGCATTGGATCACTACGAAGGTGATTTTACCCTCGGTGTACAGAATGCATACCCGGCACAGAAGGGGGCATTTACCGGAGAGATCGGCCTGGAACAACTCGAAGAGTTCAGTGTCAAAACGATTCTTGTCGGTCACAGTGAAAGACGTGAACTTCTGGGAGAGTCCCAAGAGAAGGTTGCAGAGAAGTTTGACTTCTTTAAGGCAGAAGGCTTTGAGATCATCTACTGTATCGGTGAACCGCTCGAAGTGAGACAGGCGGGGGATGAGGCAGTCAGTGCCTACCTTTTGGCACAATTCGAGGGCATCGATACCGCTTATGAAAAGCTGATCGTTGCCTATGAGCCGATCTGGGCAATCGGTACCGGGCGGAGCGCGACCACAGAAGAGATCGCTTCGACACATCAAACCCTGAGAAAGGCTATCAGCTGCCCGTTACTGTATGGCGGCAGTGCCAATCCGGACAATATCAAAGAGATCGCTTCGATCGAAAATGTGGATGGGGTATTAGTAGGGAGTGCCTCTCTAGATGCAGAAAAATTCGCTTCAATGATCTTAAGCTAAGATCATTCTCTTTTTGCAGGGTATCTTTACCCTACTTTTTTCAGTACTTAGCACTGACCTCTTATTTAAAGAGATCCGCAAGTGCCGAAGTATCTTTTGTTTTTTCCGGTTCCGCAGCTTCTGTCATAGACTCCGGTGCTCTCTCTGAAATACCTTCAACCTCATTCAGTTCGATCGCATACCCTGTCAGCATGGAGGCAAGACGGATATTGATCCCTGATTTCCCGATCGCTTTGGCTTTTTGATCGGAGGTAATACTGATCACTGCCTTTTTCTTCTCGGGATCCACCTTGATGCTTTTGGTGATCGCGGGGCTCAATGCGCGCGTGATATAGATCTCAGGGATAGGCGAGTACTCGATACAGTCGATATTTTCTCCGCACAGCTCGGCGCTCACCGCATTGATACGGACACCTTTCACCCCTACCGCTGCTCCGATAGGATCCACGTTCCCCTGATCGGTCCTCAGCGCAAGCTTCGCTCTCTCACCCGGGATTCTTGCCGATCCTACGATCTCGACAACACCGTCTTCTATCTCGGGGACCTCTTTGGCCATCAGGGCTTCAAGAAACTTCGGAGAGGTTCTGGTAAGCTCCAGGAAAAGCCCCTGCTTGGGATCGACACTGACATAACGCAACAAGGCTTTGATCGTATCTCCGTGTTTGAACTTTTCTCCCTTGATACGGTTTCTGAGTGTCAGCACCCCTTTAAGCTCACCAATCTCCACATAGCTATTTTCATCCGCATCAACCCGGTTGACATTACCGATCATTACCGTACCGATCTTCTCTTTGTACTTTTCAAAAAGGTCCTGCTCGATGCGTCTTTGGATATGATACTCAAGCTCTTTGAAGAGATTTGCCGAGGCGGTACGACCGAAATCCTCCAGTACAAACTCTTCTTTCAATTGGTCTCCAAGCTCGATAGACTCATCAAACTCTTTTGCGTCCGACAAAGCAATGAAACTGTCTGACTCGACCTCCTGCATCTTCCCCTCTTTCATGATCTCGGCATAGAGTTTCTCATCATCATCTTTCACCACAGTGATGACCTTGTTGATCTCATAGGTTTTCTTATTGGGGTCGATGATCACCTCGAAAGTACTTGTGGGAGAGCTCAATTTTTTTGCAGTATTCGTTAGTGCCTCTTTAAATGCGTCTATCGCACTCTCTCTGGTAAGGTTTTTTTCCAATGCAATCGCTTCAATAATATCTAATATCTTTTCCAACATATATCCTTGTTTATCCGTTTATTAATGATGATATTCTTCATAATAAATTCTGTTTCAATTCTGACCGCTACAAGAGGTAACATAACAGTGTTAAGAACATCTAGGAAGTGGTGTTTTTGAAGATGATTATTATAGCTAAACATAGCTTTACGAAAAATAAAGTATAATAGTATTAATTAAGCGTATAGAATATAAAGGAATATAGATGAAACTGAAACTTGCTAGAACCACTCTGAAAGCAAAACCAAAGACCATTGAATTAGCCAAATTGGAAGAAGAGTTAGCAAACAGATCTATATTCTACTTTGACAAGGAGAACTCTCACAAAGAGCTTAAAGAGCTGATCGAGTATTTCGAAGAGAAGGGATACTCTGTCTATATGAGAGAGGTCAAGTACGGTATGGATGAGAATGAGTATATCTACGAAGTACATATCATCGCCTAATCTCCAAAAACAGGATAAAAAAGAAGAGATTTGCCTATCACGATCAACCTTCTTTACAGAGAGACACCCTTAAGCTTCGTCTCTCATACAAAACTTTCACCGAATGGAAGACTACATCATGTCACAACCTAAAAAACTTTTTATCGAAACTCTGGGATGTGCGATGAATGTTCGCGATAGCGAACACATGATCGCAGAACTGAACAAACAAGACTCCTACCAGCTTACCGAAAACCTTGAAGAAGCGGACCTGATCATCATCAACACCTGTTCGGTACGTGAAAAACCCGTCGCCAAACTCTTCAGCGAGATCGGTATCTTCAACAAACGCAAAAAAGAGGGAGCCAAGATCGGCGTCACAGGCTGTACCGCTTCTCACCTTGGAGAAGAGATCATCAAGCGTGCTCCGGTCGTGGACTTTGTCCTGGGTGCAAGAAATGTCTCAAAGATCACGAAAGTTCTGGGAGAAAAGCACGCCGTAGAGATCGCTACGGACTATGACGAGAGTACCTACGCCTTCGGCGAATACCGAAGCAACCCCTACAAAGCATTGATCAACATCTCGATCGGATGCGACAAGAAGTGTACCTTCTGTATCGTTCCGGCAACCAGAGGCGAGGAGATCTCCATCCCCAGCGATCTGATCGTACAGGAGATCACCAAAGCAGTAAAAACAGGGGCCAAAGAGGTGATGCTTCTTGGGCAGAATGTCAACAACTACGGGCGCCGGTTCGGTGGGAGCGAGGAGAAGATCAACTTCACGCAGCTGCTTCAGAAAATCTCCAAGATCGAAGGCCTGGAGCGTATCCGGTTTACATCACCCCACCCACTCCATATGGATGACGCTTTCCTCGAAGAGTTCGCTTCCAACCCCAAGATCTGCAAACAGATCCATGTGCCGCTTCAAAGCGGGTCTACCCGCCTGCTTCAGGCAATGAAACGCGGTTATACCAAAGAGAACTTCCTGAACCGCTGCGCCAAGATACGTGCGCTCTGCCCCGAAGCGACCATCTCAACGGATATTATCGTAGGATTCCCGGGCGAGAGCGATGAGGACTTTGAAGATACCATGGATGTACTTGAAAAGGTACAGTTTGAGCAGGTATTCTCATTCAAGTACTCTCCAAGACCGCATACGGAAGCACAGCACTTTACCGATGTGGTCCCCGACGAAGTCGCTTCGGAGAGACTCAGCCGCCTTCAGGCAAGGCATTTTGAGATGCTCGCCGCGCAGATGGATGATCAGCTTGGAAAGGTACACAAGGTCTACTTTGATGAGCTCAAACCCAACGGAAGGGTTTCGGGACGTACCGATGACGGCAGACTGATCTTTGTCGAGGGAAGCGAAGAGCTTCTCGGAGAGATCAGGGATGTCAGGATCACCAAAACCTCCAGAGCCTCGCTTGACGGAGAGGTGATCGGCGCGTAAGTAGAGCATGAGAAAACGAAAAAATCTTACAAGAGCCATCGCCAAAGTGATCCTCCCTCCCCTGGGTTACCTGCTGATGCGGTTTTACTGGCATACCTCCAAAAAATCTTTCCATATCGAAGGGGAGATCACTCAGGAGCAGGGAGTGATCGTCTGCTGGCATGGAGAACTGCTGCTCTCTCCCCAGGCCTATCGCCATTTCCACAAAACACACTCTGCTTCCGGGATCATCTCCCGCCACTTTGACGGAGAGATCATTGCCAGAATCCTGCAGCTCTTCCATATCACACCGCTGAGAGGTTCAAGCTCCAGGGGTGCAAAACAGGTCCTCCTGGAGGCCTTCCGCGCACTCAAAAGAGGCGATGACCTGCTGGTCACCCCCGATGGCCCCAGAGGGCCCAGGCACGAAGTAAGCGACGGTGCGCTTGCCCTGACGATGAAAGGCAAACTCCCTTTGTATACGGTCAACTTCACCTGCGAAAGATACTGGCAGCTTGATAGCTGGGACAGGTTTGTCATCCCCAAACCCTTTTCCAAAATCAACTTTCACATCAAGGTGCTCCATCTCGATGGGATGGAAATGGATGAGGCGAAAGCCTATCTGACGAGAAAAATGCTCGAACACACCATTCTCTAGATGAAAAAAAAGCTTCAGAAACTCACCGACATTTTCCTCGACTATCTGACAGATATCCGGGGCTATTCTGATGCTACCGTTTCCACCTACGAGATCGCTCTTAGACAGATGATGGAGGTAAGCCACTTCTATCAAGAAGATGATACTTTGGTACTGGATATCACCCCCTACAGGTTTCAGATCGCGCAGAAGAGCAAACATACCATTGCCGCCAGGCTGACAGC
>JACXUO010000068.1 GCA_014763885.1 Campylobacterales bacterium | reverse complement strand
GCATCCTTGTCGATATAGGTATGGCACTGCCCCTTGTCATGCTTGACCACGCTTACGGTCGCATTTTCGCTGACATGCTTGATGAGCCCTGCACCGCCGCGAGGGATGATCAGATCGACATATTTGTCCATCTTGATGAGCTTGTCCACACCTTCTCTTGAAGCATCCGGGATGAGGGCGATCAGCGCACGCGGAAGGTTGTTGGCCTCCAGGACATCCTGGAGGATCTTCGCAATGCTCTCATTGGAGTGTTGTGCCTCCTTGCCCCCTTTGAGGACACAGACGTTGGAGCTCTTGAAGCAGAGCGCCGCGGTATCTGAGGTGACATTGGGGCGGCTTTCATAGATGATGCCGATGACACCGATGGGGATGGAGACCTTCTGCATATGCAGACCATTCTCGGTGACCCATCCGTCAAGGATGCGGCCCACCGGGTCTTTCAGCGCAGCGATCTCCTCGATCGCCACCGCCATCGCCTCGATCCTCTTTGCATCAAGCAGCAGCCTGTCCATCAGGGCAGAGGAGAGGTTGCTCTCCTCTCCGGCTTTCATATCCAGGGCATTGGCCTTGATCAGCGCCTTTGTATTGTCCCTGAGCTCCTGTGCCATCTCAAGGAGTATGCGCTTCTTCTCGGCACCGCTGATCGTCATCAGTACACGGCTGGCCTCTTTGGCCTCTTTTAAAAAACTCTCCATGATCTTCCTTTACGCTTCGATATAGGTACAGCAGTAATCCGTCACAGTATGCACTTTAAGATCAAAAGAGGAGTTCGCCGGTACATTGAAGGTTTCCGGTGTATGGAGGGTTCTCCATCCTTCACCCGGAAGTTTTATCTCCAGCTCGCCGCTCATCATCTCCATGATCTCCGCTTCCTGTGTGTTGAAGGTGTATTCCCCCGGCAGCATGACACCCAGTGTCTGTCTTGTGCCGTCTGCCAGGGTGATCGCTCTGCTTGTTACTTTGCCGTCGAAGTAGATATTTGCTTCTTTGATCATTGATATATTTTCAAGTTTAGTCATTGTGTTTTCCTTTTTTTAGTTTTTTTCTTTCAGTTCTTTGGCCTTTGCATAGGCATCGGCAATCGCTTCCATCATTCCGTGGCGGACATTGCACCGCTCCAGCGCCGCATACCCGGCAGCAGTCGTACCGCCCGGGCTCATCACCCCGTCTTTGATCAGTGCGGGGTTTTCCTCTGCGACCAGTGCGGCGAACCCTTCAAAGAGTCCCGCTACCAGCGCCTGGGCATCTCCGCGCTTAAGCCCCTGGTTGACTGCCCCGTCAGCAAGCGCTTCAGCGACAAGTGCCAAAAATGCCGGGCCGCTTCCCGCAACGCCTGTGGCGATATCCAGCTCGTTCTCCGTAGCGACCCAGAGGGTTCTGCCGATAGCGTTGAAGAGCTCCAGCGCTGTTGCTTTGAGCGATGTATCCCCGGTCACCGTAGTCATTGACTTGAGGTGGCTGGCACCGAGGTTCGGCATCGTCCTGATAAACTTTTTGGCCGGAAGCTGTGACCTGAGGCTCTCCAGCGAGGTCCCAGCCAATACCGAAAAGAGCGCTTCCGCTTCCCCCTTCAGTTTTGGGGCAAGGTCGGGAAGAGAGTAGGGCTTGACAGCAAGTATGATGTACTTTCCTGTGACATCTTCTGTCTCGCCCATCACTTTTGTCGTGATCTGAGGGAGCTCCTGCTGCAGGGCTGCCAGGGTCGTTTCATTTCTCCCCAGTACCTCTATCTCATACTCTTTTACCATGCCCTTGATGAGCGCTTTTGCCATGTTTCCGTTTCCGATAAATGTCAGTTTCATGAACCACCTTTCTTTGTCTTGGTTTCTTTTTTTACACCGCCTTTTGGTGTAAAGAGTGTACCCAGTGTATGTTTCCCCTCCATCAGATAGGACTCTGCCGCACTGAGATCAAATCCGTTCGCAAGGAACATCTCTCTTCCTCTTTGCATCATAAAATCGGCAGCTTTCAGCTTGGTGACGATACCCCCGGTTGCAAAGGGATCATTTGGCGTGGCCTGGGCTTCAAGTGCTCCCTCCGGCAATGCATCCAGCACTTTAATGATTTTTGCATCGTCGTATCTGGACGGATCTTTGTCAAAGTAGCCGTCAATATCACTGAGTATCACCAGCATATCTGCATTGACCGCATGTGCGACATTTGCGGAGAGCTGATCATTATCCCCAAAAAGCTGTTCCGGGGTTGAGCTGATATCGTTTTCATTTACAATAGGCAGGATATCGTTTGCAAGATGTGCATTGATGATCTCCTGAAATATTGTTGTCCGTTTTCTTGAGTCGAAGTCGTCTTCAGTGAGGAGGATCTGCGCAGTATCTATATCAAAGATATCAAACATCCGTTTGTAGGATGACATCAGGATCGGCTGGCCGGCAGCCGCGATCGCTTTTTTACCGATCTGTTTGGTTTTATCCAGTTTCAGTGCAGCGTATCCCGCACCTACAGCACCGGAAGAGACCAGTACCACTTCATACTTTGACCTTAGCTTCGCAATAAGATAAACAAGATTCATCATTCTCTCTTTTGCAATCACATTTTTCTCGGTAACGACAGCAGTACCGACTTTAATGACAATTCTTTCCATTACTTTTTACTTCCCTCACGGTTTATTTTATATATTATATCAAGATACGTTTTTAATCTAAGTGTTACACTTCTTCGAGATGCACTCCCTGTATCCCCAGATTCCCGTATCGATGGTAGCTGTTGGAGATACTCTGTTCGATAAAATAGTGCATCAGTTCGATGCGTCCATGCGATACGAACGGCTCCCTGGCAATATAGATCGCCTGATCTGCTATACGCTCAAAGATATCCTCTGAGACGTTTTCCGGATGCAGAAACCTGATCCGCTGATAGTTCGGTATCCGTGTCATCAAGGTCTCCTGACTGTCCCGGGTCATCGCATCCCCTGTACCGATGAAGCTTGCCTGCTTGGACTCCAGCCAGAGAAACTCAGCCTGTTTTGAATGCTCGGGCAGGGAGATATGCAGGTTTGCGCCGATCATTTTGACCGCCATGACCGTTGTCAGTATCTCCTCCAGCCGATCCCCCGCTTCAAGCCTCAGGAGCACATTTCTGACAGGGAGATAGCGGATGATGTTGGATTCGCCTCTGATATGCGCATAGTCGTGTTCTTTCAGGAACTCTGCCTCATGCCAGTGCGCAAAGTGGCAGATGTGGCGCAGTGCCGCTTCGCACTCCTCGTGAAAGACGGTGTCTCTGGTGAGGAGTGTACGCATCTGGTCGATATAGGGGGTGGAGCAGGATTCGTAGAGGTTCGTCTCATGGTATCGGATATCCATGAACTGGCTGACATAGTTGAATCCTCCCGCTTTTTTCCCGCTTCCTATCGCAGATTTTCTCATCCCCCCCGAAGGGCTGGCGCAGTACAATCGCCCCCGTCGTCCCGCGGTTGATATAGAGGTTTCCTGCGATGATCTTCTCTTTCCATCGTTCCTGTTCTCTCTGGTCAAGAGATTCCAGTCCTGAAGTAAGGCCGTATCCCGTGGCATTGACGATCTCTATCGCATGGTCAAGGTTTTCTGCTCTCATGACGCTCAGGACCGGGCCGAAGAGCTCATTCATATGGCAGAAGTCTCCCTCTTTTGTCCCCCACCTGACCGAGGGTTTGAGCATGTAGGGGTTTCCTCTGTCCGCGAAGTCGGGTTTGAGCAGCCACGCTTCTCCCTCGTCCAGATACCCCAGCGACTTTTCGAGTTTGCCTCCCGGGCGGTCGGAGAGGGGGCCTATCCTGTTGCCAAAATCCCATACCGAACCGGTCTGCAGGGACTCTGCCGCCTCTTTGATCTGCATCTGATAGGCTTCATTGTCATAGAGCTCTTTTTCGAGCACGAGCAGGGAGGTCGCAGAACACTTCTGGCCCGAGTTATAGAAAGCAGAGGCCATGACGTGTCCAAGTGCCTGGTCGCGGTCTGCCATCGCAGTGACAATCGTGGCATCTTTTCCCCCGGTCTCTGCACTGAGGTGAATATCGGGGCGGGACCGGATAATCCTGTAGGCAGTCTCCTCCCCGCCTGTAAGGATCGTAAAGTCGATCGCTTTGTCCGGTATCATATGTTCGTTCACTTCAGAACCGCGGCCCGGGACGAACTGAAGGGTATTTTTGCTTATCCCCGCATCCCAGAAACATTGGCAGAGCCTGTAGCCGCAGAGTACGGCACTTCCGGAAGGTTTGAGTATCACCGTGTTCCCCGCGGCAAGCGAGGCGGCGATACCTCCGGCGGGGATCGCGACGGGGAAATTCCAGGGGCTGATGACCAGGCCGACCCCTTTCCCCCTTGTCTCGATACCGGTCAATCCGGAGAGTTTGCTGACACTGTAGGGATAGAAGTTGACAAAGTCTATCGCTTCACTGACCTCCACATCGGTCTCTGTAAAGACTTTGCCGACCTCGGCTGCTGCAACCCCGATCAGATCCGCTCTGGCAACCCTCAGCTCATGGGCCACATCCATCATGATCTTCTGTCTCTCATGAGGGGAGAGTTCCCGCCATCCGTCAGGATCGGCTTTTGCCGTGGCGATCGCCACCTTCATCTCTTTGGGTCCAGCTTCGACATAGCGGCCTGCCACTCTCTGCTCATGGTATTGGGATTTGTCGATCACCTCGGTATAGCTCTCTCTTTGGATGATCCTGCCGCCGACTACGGGATAGGCGCTGAATCCTCCCGCATCACCGATATGCTGCCACTTGTCACGGATCTTTTTTGCCCACTCCCTGTTGGCAGGCAGAACAAAGTCGGTATCGGGTTCGTTCTTGAAGTGGTACGCAGCAGGGTCTGTCTCCTTCCTGACCACTTCCCGGTTTCTGTCCTGTGTGCGGTAGGGCTGCTGATCAAGGGTAGGAATAAGGGCAACGGCATCATCGTAGGTCTGTACTAGCCGTTCCCACTCAGGCGTATCCACCTTCAGCCCGAAGCTGTGACGCAGAAAGTTCTGCTCGGCAGTATTCTCATCAAACCTTCGTACCAGATAGGCGATGGCATTGGTAAAGGTCTCTTTGGTGGCAGTGGGGGCATAGAGAATGACATTGAGCCCCTCTTTTTTCAGGAGATGGTATGCAGCCTCGCTCATCCCCTCAAGCATCTCCGCGCTCACATAGGCTTCCACGCCTCTTTCTTTTGCCAGAAGCATTCCCAGGGCTTGGTCAAAAAGGTTGTGCGAGGCGATACCGGTATGGACATACGGGGCAACGTCCGGATCGAGCAGGTAGTCCATGGCGATCTTATAGTTCGCATCGGACTGGGCTTTGTGCGCATAGGTGACATTGGGCCATCCTCTCAGCGAAGCCTCTGTCAGCTCCATCTCCTGGTTGGCCCCTTTGACGATACGTATCTTGATCGGTGCACCGCCGTTCTCTACTCTTCTCTTTGCCCATGTCGCAAGATCTCTGATATAGTGCATCGCATCGGGCAGATAGGTCTGGATCACGATACCCGCATGGAGGTCTTTGAACTCCTCTGTGGAGAGTACCTTTTTGAAGGAGTCGATGGTGATGGTGATATCCCGGTACTCCTCCATATCCAGATTGACAAACTTGTGACAGGGATGCCCCTCTTTGTCGGTATAGGTATTTGCTTTTGCGGCACGGTATACCCTCGCGAGTTGGCCCGATATCTTTTCGACATTATGCGCATGGGCATGGGGGATGATCTGCGAGAACATATTGGAGATCTTCAGTGAAAGGTAGTCAATATCCGGGTTTTCAAGCAAAGAGATATACTTCTCCACCCTCCGGTTCGCCTCTGCCTCGCTGTGTACGACTTCGCCGATCACATTGATATTGACCCGGGTTCCCTCGCTTCTTCTTTTCTGTATATGGCTGGAGAGAAGGGGGTCTTCCCCCTGGATGACGATGGTACTGATATCATTTCTGAGATATTTGATAAAGAGAGGGACAGAGATAGAACTCACATAGATCCCCACATCGCGAAAGAGCCAGATGAGTATCTGCTCAAATTCGGAGAAGAAGTCTGTATTCTGATACTTCTCAAAGATATGGTCAAGCTGATCGGCAACCCTATGGGGGTCTTTGGACCGGAAGCTTTGGTCGAGCAGTTCGATCAGGAAAATCTTGTTGATTGGGTTTTTGAGCATCTTCAGCATCATCGCATGAAAATCCTCCTCTTTTCCCTTTCGTGAGACCTGTATCTCTTTTTGTCAGCCGTAGGCCACCGCTTTGACTTCTTCAATGATATGTTCGGGCAGACTCATCGTCTTTTCCTTTATTGGGGAGATTCAAATCGTTCTTAATGTAGATAGCTTTCATACCCTCTCTCCTCGTAAAAAAAGATAGTGTAAAATAAAGTTCGCAATTTTCATTTACGATACCCTTTCAGAAGAAAGAAACGGAGAGTAAAATGAGAATTGATGAACGAGAGCT
>JACXUO010000067.1 GCA_014763885.1 Campylobacterales bacterium | reverse complement strand
AACAGAAAAGGTAAATCTAAAAGGTTTTGAAGAAAGAAAAGATCCCCTTATCGGGGACTACCCGCTTTAAAAACGGGCAAAAAAAGACAAGTAACAGCGTTCACCGGGATCAGTGCTCTCCATACTTCAGCGCTCTGAGTGCCGCTGTGATATCATCCTGCCGCATGAAGTGTTCGCCTACAAGAAAGGCATCTGCACCGATCTTGGAAAGTTCTACAACTGTATCATGGTCATGGATACCTGATTCTGCAACGATGATCTTTCCTTTGGGGATAAGCGGGATCAGTTTCTCGCTCAGGCTCATATCCATCTCAAAAGTCTCAAGATTGCGATGGTTGATACCGATGATCTGCGCACCGGCAAAAGTCGCCTTGATAAGGTCTGATTTATTGTGGATCTCAACCAGTACATCCAGACCCAGATGCAGTGCATACTCATAAAGCTCTTTCAGCTCTTTACGGCTCAGTGCCGCAGCGATCAGCAGGATATAGTCAGCACCAAAGACCAATGCCTCCAGGATCTGATACTTGTCTACGATAAAGTCTTTGCGCAGCAGCGGCAGGTTCACATAGCGTCTTACCATCCCGAGATACTCTTTGTCCCCCTGGAAATAGTGGGGCTCGGTCAGAACCGAGAGTGAGTCCGCGCCGCCTTTTTCATACTGCTGGGCGATCACTATCGGATCGAAATCCTCCCGGATCACCCCTTTGCTCGGACTGGCTTTCTTGATCTCCGCAATCATACGGTAAGGGTTCTCCTCTGTGGAACGGAGTGCGGACTTCACATCTTTGGGCATAAAGGGGTTATATGCAAGCGAACGCCCCAGCCACTCCTCGGGAAACTCTATTTTTCTCTTTTCAAGATCCGCTTTGGTTCTCTTGATAATTTCATCTAAAATCTGTGCCATCTATACAGCCTTGGCTAAGTTTTCGCGTATTATATCCAAACGCTGAACGCCGAACGCTGAACGCTCCCTTATTTACACTTCCGAATAGCATCCCAGTGGTCTTTGATCTCTTCCTGCTCGAGGCCTTCCCTTTCAACCACCTTTTTCATCAACTCATAGGCTTTTTTGCATTTCCCCTGTTTATAATAGCCCCAGGCAAGCGAATCCAGATAAAAGGTATTGTCAGGCTGCTGTTTGAGTGCTTTCTGAACGATACTGATCCCCTTGTTGATATCGAACTCCTTGTCGATCAGGGTGTATCCGTAATAGTTGAGATAGATACTCTCCTCTACCCCCGATGCAAGTGCTTTTTCAAAATAAGAGATCACCTCTTTGAGCATCCCCCGGTCATCTTTGTCCTCTGCTTTTTCAAAAAGGAGTATCCCTTTTTCAGCAAGCCACTTTGCATCCTTGTCCTGGCTGTAGAAATGATCAACCAGCAGGATCGCTTTTTCATAGGATCTCGTCGCCTTGTAGAGATCATAGAGGATATCTTCATGGTCCTCACGATGTTTCTCCAGGAATGCCGTAGCGCCCTCAAGGTCCCTTTTGTAGACATAGGCGTCGATGATCCTTCTCAGATAATCCTCGTTGTTATCCAACTCATACAGTGCCTCATAGGTACTGATAAGCGCGTCGATATCATTCTCTTTCATATAGAGCTTGAGCAGCTTAAGGTAGACACTTTGCGATGAGATATGCATACGACGGTGGGTTTCCAGCAGTGCGATCGCCTCTTTGCGCTGTCCGGTATACTCGTCCATAATGGTTACGACTCTCAGGAGGATACCTTCATGCAGTGTCTCATCATAGACTCTTTTCAGCAACTGAAGTGCTCTCTCAAACTGCGCGTTATACAACAGTGCATTGGAAGCCAGCTCCAGGTCGATCGGCTGCTGGGACTTCTCAAGGAGGTCCATCGACTCCTCTTCGGCACGTTCCGCTCTGTCTGCGGTAAGATATAACGGGATCAGAAGGCGTTTGGCTTCCAGGGTATCCGGATGTTTCTGATCCCAACGCTCCAGCCGTTCAATACTCTGATCGATAAACGTACGGCTGAGCAGTGCGGACCTCATTTCACGGAAAAGAAACTCCTCCTCTCCTGTCCTGTCAAAGAGTTCTCCATAGATGGGCCGGCTGTATGCATAGGCATTCTGGTCATCAAACCAGAGTGCTTTGATGATCAGTGTATCTTCGGCAAAAGTCTCTTCTTTTGCCTGAGAGGATACCTGCAACAGAACAACACTCACAGCAGCCAGGATTATACGATACCAGGGCACTCTTTTCTTACCTCATCTTCATTATTTTTAAACTGTTCCCAGAAGGGGAAAGTACGACACTGTCTCGGACGGACAGGATAGATACTGCACCGTTTCAAGGTCTCATCAAAAAAGATACACGCGTAGTTCTCTTCACTCAGCTTCTTTTCTGTCAGTGAATAGCGGTGTTTCACCTTTCTTAGATACATTGTAGCGAAATCTTCCAGGCTAAGGTTAACAAACTCCGCCATTTTCACGATCTCATCATATTTTGCCCAGATATATCCACTCTCTCCCGTACAACAATGTCCCCCGCATGCCTCGCACGCTGAGGGGTCAAACTTATAGCTGTATCCCGCTTCGCTTAGAAGTTCCATAATGTTCCTTTTATATCTTTCCGGTATCAATATTTTCTGCAGAATCTGGCAAGGCCAAACCTACACCTTATCCAACACAAGCATTGCACAGCAATGTCTACCAAACCTACTTTCTACTCCCTGCTACTGATCACTTACTAAATGCTTGTTTGCTCACCAACAAAATCTCCCTTGATGCTGTGCGTCCCTGCTTTCTCAAACGCCCTCTGCGCATTGGGCCTATAAACACTCTGTTCATCAAATACCACAAAGGGAGGCAGGACCTGTGTCATGGACCTGGAGTTGTTGCGTGCCGCGATCATCACCAGCTTGGACTCCCTGTCTATCTTGGAGTGGACAAACTGGATCTTTTCGGGATTTATACCATTTATTTTAAGATGATGCAAGAGCAGATCGATCTGTTTTGCATCATAGCAAAAAATAAACCAACCTTTTGGCTTCAGGAAGGTTTTGACCTTTCTGATAAACCCCTCGATGGGCAGATGGTGTGCGTAGCGTGCGATATTCAGATGCGTATCTTCACTCTGCGTGACTCTCGGGTCGTAAAAGGGGGGATTGGAGACGATAAAATCATATCTCTCCTCTGTCTGCAGTTCCGTAAAGTCTCCAAGATGGCTTTGCACCTCAAGTCTGTTGAGATGAAAATTATGAACCGCATAATCCAGCATCTTCTGCTGTTTGTCAATGATCGTCGTCTTCACCGGAAAGTCACGGCTCAAAAGAAGCGAAATGATCCCTACGCCGCATCCGACATCAAGGAGCGAACCCCTGGGTTGAAAGCCGGAGATAAAATCATAGAGGAAGATAGAGTCACTGTTGTAACAGTATCCGGAGGTTGGTTGATAAAGAAACATACCTTACCTTAGTTCTCATAATAAAAGCGAAGAATCGCGTGAGCACCCTGCGATGCTTCCTTTGGGTCCGTTCCTCCGGAGAGAAGCATCTCTGATGCCCTGGAGACCATACACGAAACGCCACGCCGAAAGCAGACCGTAATATCAATCGAATTTTACACTATTTTCTGTATAATCGCGGTAATGAATGAAGAGAAAAATCTACTCAACCCGCCATCAACAGACTTCTCCATGTTGGACTATGAGTGCGCCTACCTGCCTGAGAGAACCGTACGTATGCACTATAAATATGTCAACAACGCCTCCAAGACCTTCACCACTGCCGTGATCGACCGGGGATGGAGACGTTTCGGGAAATATTTTTTTCATCCGATCTGCAATGGGTGCAACGAGTGTAAAAGTATCCGTATCAATGTGGCAGATTTCAAGCCGAGCAAATCGCAGCGCAAAGCGATCAACCGCAACAAAGAGACCAAGATCATCGTCCAAAAACCCATGATGACCAGGGCGCACCTCGATCTCTACAACAAGTACCACGCTTTCAAACACCAAAAAGACGGGTGGAGCCATCGCAATATCTCCCAGAGGGAGTACTACGAAAACTTTGTTGACGGGGCCCATGACTTTGGGAAAGAGATACTCTATATGGATGGGGATAAACTGATCGGTGTCGATCTGATCGATATACTCGATGACGGGATCAGCTCCATCTACTTCTACTATGACCCCGACTATCCGAGACTCTCTCTGGGGACCTACTCGCTGCTCTACCAGATCCAGCTTGCCAAGATCCTTGAACTGCCGTGGATCTATCTTGGCTACTGGGTAGAGGGGTGCAAGGCTTTTGCCTACAAGCCCAAGTTCCAGCCCCAGGAGATCCTGGACGGCTTCCCCCACATCAGCGAAATCCCGCAGTGGGAGCAATGGAAAGAATCCGAGCAATCGTAGGGTGCGTAGTCACGCACCACATACCTTTGCCCTGGGATTGTCTAACTTAGCACGAAGGATCATCATGTCGGTGTGTGACTACGCACCCTGCCGTAAGCTATCCAATTCCGGAGATTTCCGGCACCACTTCAAAAAGAGCCTGTCTGAGTTCACCCGGGGATCCGGCTCTTTTTGATCGACGACAAGATCAGCCAACATTTTTCCCATCAAAGGTCCAAAGACAAATCCTCTACCACCCAGACCATTACAGATATAAAGATTGTCGATATACTTGAGTTCAGGCTTGGCACCACGTACAATCGTAGGACAGGTCTCCAGCATAGTCGGCACATCGATCACTTTCCCTACCAAAGGAAAGTAGTCCTTACTCCCCGCTCTCATTCCACAGAAGGTCTCTACCAGTTCCATATCCGAAGTATCTACCATCGTGGAAGCTTTGGCTTTCAGAGAGAGTGCCTGCACATCCTCACATGGGGTAGGTTCTTTCACACTCTTCTCATGTGTCGCCCCAAGACGGATAATCCCGTTGATATTGGCAGAGACGGACATCGACTGGTGCATACTGACCTTCATAGGTAACTGGGAGCGGAAGTCACCGCGCGTCCCCCAGGTACCCTTCACCCCCATATAGCGCATATCAAACAGATCGTTCTTATACCCCGTAGCCAACACGATATTTTTCGCCTGATAGAGAGATGCCCCCTCGTTCCCACTCTCCTGAGTGGGAATGCATATCCACATTCCATCACGATAGGAGATTTTTTCGACAGCACATCTCTGAACCTCTATACCTTCCAATAGTGCCCTGCATGTCTCCGGTGCATCACAGGCACCCGCTTCATCAAAAAAGAAGCTCTCAAAAGGTACATTGATATGATGGGCTTTAAGCTTTTCTACATCCCATCTGCTGTAGCTGTTTTCATTGTGAGGTTCATACTCGGAAAACTTCTTCGCATCCGCTTCATCTTTGGGGATGCGCACCACACCGCTTTGGTGATAACAGCGGGGAAAATGCTCCAGGTAGAAATCTTTGGCAAATACGAATGCTTCGTTGGTCAGGCTCTGAAGCGGCCCGCCCTTGCCGATCTTAGGAGAGACAAATGCCCCCGCAGCTCCCGACCCTCCGGTCGCGATACCCTCTTTATCAAGGACCAAAACCTTTTGGCCTTTTTGGGCAAGAAAATAGGCACTGCTCGCCCCTGCTATGCCTGCGCCGATAATGATGGTATCGTAGACATAAGACATTAGATAGTGATCTCTTTCATTTTAGTATTAGCAACCATGGAAACTCCTATAAATACCGGCTCCATAACCTTTTTAATCCCTGTTTTTTTAATATCTTTACCAATATAATAGGGATTTTTCACATTCATAGCAACTACATAACAGCAATAAAGTTTATTCTTAATTGTCATTTTATCTAAAGATTTCCAAATATTAATAATAATCAGCCCTTATTTCCTACTAATTTATTAGATTTATTAGGGTCAGGTAACAAACCACTAATCATTCATACTCCTAAAAACATGAGAAATCAGAGCTGCTGATACACCCAAGTAACGAGCAACTTCCCCTTGTGTATATCCATCTTTTAGTGCTTCAAGTATAGCAGAGTTTCTTGATAGAAGGTCGTTACTGTTTTTGAAGTGTTGCCCCAGGGGTATCTCTTTTACCTGTTTGAATTCATGTTCTTTCTCCACTATTTTCTTTTTCTGTTCTTCTTCCAGTTCTTGTTGCTCTTTTTTATTGAGGGGTTGTTCCAGTAGCTCCTGTACACCTTTATAGTGATACTCTTTTTTTAGTTTTGAGTGTTTGGCACAGGAGATCACTTTTTGTTCTTTATTCAGCATAGTGCCCAATAGTGTAAAAGGATACTCACCAACTCTTTGATACATCTTGGCTTTTAGTGGATTGTGTTCTATATATCTGAAGAGTGTATAGAGGTACGCTTCATTGATGATATACCATGATTTATATCTTCCTTGCCACAGATGACCTGTTCTTTTATATTTTTTATTGAAGTAGATAGCGTAGTTTGCGTTGATCTGTCTCATAAACAAGGAGAGGGTTTGAGAAGTGGTTTCTATGAGCAGGTGATAGTGGTTATCCATCAGGCAGTAGTCATGGACATTGACTTTATAGGTTTTAC
>JACXUO010000066.1 GCA_014763885.1 Campylobacterales bacterium | reverse complement strand
CGGCGATGGAGCAGTACCGCACCGACCGTCTTCCTTATGACGCGAAGACCAAGCGAAGAGAACCGCTGCTGACCTTCAAGCGCGGTGCGATCGTGCATTTCGCGATGTCCGATTCCGAGATCATGATGACCACCAAGCTTGACGGCATGAACACCTTCTTTTTGCCATTCAACAAGGGGAACGACGGTCATGCGGGCAACCCTCCGGGCGAACTCAAAGAAGACGGCACCAGAGAGTATCCCGTGGCTTACTTCTGGGAAGAGGTATGCCAGAGAGATGCATGGTTGAGAATCTTCCACAGCTTCGTCTATGTGGAGAAAAAAGATGTGGCAGACCTCAAAGGCAACTGGTCCAAAAAAGAGACGCTGATATTCCCACGCTTTCACCAGTGGACCGCCGTCAATGAAATGATTGTTGACGCTGCAAAAAACGGAGCAGGTCTTAGCTACCTGTGCGACCATAGCGCGGGTTCGGGCAAAACCAGTACCATCTCCTGGACAGCGCATGATCTCGTGAAACTACGCAAAGACAACGGCGATGCCATCTTCAACAGCGTCATCATCGTCACCGACCGTAATGTTCTCGACAGCCAGCTGCAAGATGCCGTCAAGCAGATCGACCATCAGTTCGGCGTGATCGCGGCCATCGATCGCGTCAAGACCTCGAAATCCAAAAGCAAACAGCTATCTGAGGCACTACTCGCCGGAACCCCGATCATCGTTGTCACCATCCAGACTTTCCCCTATGCGATGGAAGCAATCGTCACCGATAAAACCCTCAAGGGGAAAAACTTCGCCGTCATCATCGACGAGGCGCACAACTCCCAGACTGGCACCACAGCCGCCAAGCTACAAACAGCACTTGGGATGAGCGGACAGGGGAAAATGTCCACCATGACCGTCGATGAGCTGCTGGAGCAGCTGCAAAAATCGCGTGCGAGACCGGACAACATCAGCTATTTCGCCTTTACGGGCACACCTAAACACGCCACCCTGATGCTCTTTGGCCGCCCCGAAGATCCAAGCCGTCCAGCTTCTGACGAAAACCTTCCCCGGGCATTTCATCGCTACACCATGCGTCAGGCGATCGAGGAAGGCTTTATTCTGGACGTTCTCAAAGGCTATGTGCCCTATCAGACTGCCTTCAATCTCTCCAAGCAGATCGAGGATAGCAAGCGCGTCAGCGGCAAGGCCGCCAAACGTGCTCTGGCGCAATGGATGTCGCTGCATCCGACCAATGTAACGCAAAAAGTACAGTTCATCATCGAGCACTTCTCTAAAAACGTGGCCCACCGTCTTGACGGCAAGGCTAAGGCGATGGTGGTCACCAGCTCCCGCGCTGCTGCTATACGCTACAAAAAAGCCTTTGACCGCTATATCGAGAACCACACCGAATACAGCTTTATACACTCCCTTGTCGCTTTTTCGGGAAAAATGACGGGCAAGCAGGTGATGCACCGCGACGATGAGCAGTTCAAGGACGACGTCTTCATCGTGGATGAGAACGAAGAGTTTACCGAAGAAAGCATGAATCCAGACGTCAGGGGGCAGGATCTGCGCCTTGCGTTTGACCGTCCAGAATACCGTGTCATGCTGGTCGCTGACAAGTTCCAGACCGGCTTCGACCAGCCCAAACTCGTAGCGATGTATGTGGACAAGAAGATCGCCAACCATGTCGAGATCGTCCAGACCTTCGCGAGACTGAACCGCATGGCCCCAGGCAAAGATGAAGTCTATATCATCGATTTCGTCAACGACCCCGAAAATATCCGCCAGGCATTCGCGCTGTATGACGACGGCGCGCACATCGATGAAGTGCAGGATCTCAACATCGTCTATGAGATCAAGGAGCGCCTCGATGAACACGGGCTGTATGACAGTGAAAACCTTGAAGCGTTCAAGGAGGCCCGCTTTAAAACCATCCGTGACATCACCCACTCTCAGGAGCCGCAGCACAAAGCCCTTTACGCCGCCACGGAAAATGCCACGAGACGCTATAACGAAAAGATGAAGATGCTTCGCGAAGCGATGGCGACATGGGAAGCGGCATTTGAAAAAGCGAGAAGCCAGGGTGATGAAGCGGGCATGAAATCGGCTGATCATCACGAGGATGAGTACGCCGAACAGATCAAAACCCTTCTCGGGTTCAAATCCGATCTTGGGCGTTTCTGCCGCAGCTACTCCTATGTGGCCCAGCTGATTGACTTCGGAGATCCTGAGTTGGAAAACTTTGCGGCGTTCGCCAAACTGCTTCAAAAACGGCTGATGGGCGAGACGCCTGAAAATGTGGATCTCAAAGGTCTGGTGCTGACAGGGTTTGATATCAAGGGCCGAGGCGATGAGCCATCAGGCGGCGAAGAGTCTCCGGTGCTGGAACCGGTGGGACCAGGCGGCGGTGGAGCGATGGGGGATAAACCCAAGTTCGTTCAGGAGATCATTGAAAAGCTTAACCATCTGTTCGGCGAGGCAACGCCCATTGCGGATCAAGTGGCCTTTGTCAACCAGATCGCATCCATTGCCCGAGAAAACGATGTAGTTATGGCTCAGGTGGAGAGCAATACCAGAGAGCAGGCCATGAAAGGGAATTTGCCCGGTGCGGTGCAGCAGGGTGTTGTAAGAGCACTCACTAGCCACCAGAAACTCGCCACGCAGGTGCTCAAATCCGACCGCCAGGGTATGACGGCATTGACCGATGTCGTCTACCAATTGCTGCACGAAAACGAAGATTTGCGTCTGGACTAAGACGATGCTTGATCTTCTGAATCTGCCCGGGATCAAACCGGTGGACATTCGCACGCAGAACAAAAGCATCGTCATTGTCGCGGAGATGGTTGATGATACCATCCCCCTGTGCCCCGATTGCAATAAGCCGATGCACAAGCACGGCAAGAGATCTACCATCTTTGCCGATACGCCGATGCAGATGCAGCCGGTGCGTCTTGAGATCAAGCGTCCCCGCTACCGCTGTGAGTCCTGCGGGAAAATGACATCCCCGGAGCTGACCTTTCTGGATGAGAAGCGAAGGGCCACTAAAAGGCTAGTGGACGCGATCCGTCAAAGGTGTTTAGGCGCAACGTTTCGCGCGATTGCCGAGCAGACTGGCGTAGCGGTCAACACGGTCAAGAATATCGCCCATGACCTGATCGAAGAGCTTGAAGAAACGGTGCGCTACGAAACACCGGTTATCATGGGTATCGATGAAGTTAATCTGGCGGGCGGGTATCGATGTGTCATAACCAACCTGGCCACCAACAGCGTCTACGAGATGCTTGAATACAGGACGCAGGACCATCTGAAGCCGTTTTTCAAAGAGCTGCCGGACCGGGAAAAGGTGGAGTGGGTCTGTACGGATATGTGGCGGCCGTTCAAACGCTCGTTCGCCGAATATCTTCCTAACGCCAGACTGGTGATCGACAAGTTCCATGTCGTGAAAATGGCTTCTGAGGCGCTTGAAGAAGAGCGAAAAAAGTACCAGGCGGAATTGAACAAGGAAGAGCGGATATATGTTAAAAAATCCATTCGCTGGCTGACACTCAAACGACCGGACAACCTTTCTCCGACCGAGAGGGAAGCCCTCGCGATCGTTCGCCTCAAGATTCCGGAACTCTCCGTTGCTCATGACATCAAGGAGGAGTTCTTCAAAATTTACGACGAACCGGACAGGGAATCGGCGGAGAACGCATTCAGAGAGTGGGAAGAGTGTCTGCCAGGCGACAAGATGCCGAGGTTTCGGGATCTTGCCAAAACGGTTCACAACCACTACGAAGACATTTTTGCCTATTGGGACGCGCCGTTCAAGATCACCAACGCCTACACTGAAGGGCTTAACGGACTGATTAAAATGTCAAACCGCATGGGGCGGGGCTATAGCTATGAGATCATTCGAGCGAAAACCCTCTATTCAGAGGAGGCGCGAAAAGTTGGCAGCGGGGTGCGCCCGACGCGCGGTAAAGTGGAGTATGGTCCGTATATTCCCACCCTTGTCAAGATTGTGGAGGATGGCAAGCCGGATTAATGGCAAAGATGAACATACAGTTATCTTTGGACCCTTTTCAGCATGTTCTCTGCCTCTTTCCAGGGTAGGCGGCGGTAGCTGTCTTTCATCGTATTGAAGGCCTCTTTTGCCTGATCAGGGCTGAGGATGCCTTCTTGAAGCATCTGCTCGATAATCCATATAGTTCCCCTGATTTCAACCTGCTCTACAGCTGCCAGATCTCTCAAAGCCCCATCGCCTGTAAGCAGCGGACAATCTTCTTGTTTGGCAAGGGCAAGCGCGAACAGATCATTCGCGTTGGTCTTAATGTTTTCGGCCTGAAGAGCGACCGCATAATCGACTCGCTCGGCACCAAGCGTTTTTATCTGCAACCCGTAAGCCGGAAGCTCCCCGTGATGCTCTTCCAGTTCCTCAATATAGAGGACATCGGGTACCGCGAACGTATAGGGAAGATCAAACATCTTCTGGATGAGCCCGCAGACATCGAGATCAATGATAATATTGGTATCACTGATCAGAAGCTGCATGCCCATCCTCGATCATGCGAAGATGATAAAAATCATGAACGCTCATATCCATCAGTTCTGCCGCCTTGGATTCCCCGATATACTCTTCTGCAAGCGCATGAAACACCAGCTGTTTAAAGTGGTGCGGTGTTTCGGCTGGATATGGCTTAGGCTCTTGTTTACGCCATCCTCGCTTGGAAAACCCGATGATCAGCTGCTTGTGATATCCCTGCTTGATAATGCCAAGATCTTTTGCACGGTACAGTATCCCCGACATGCTGATGCCGTATTCCTGTTTGAGCATCAAAAGCTCCTGTAGCTCCAGACGGTTACGGTATTCACCAAGCTCCGAGACGATGGAGTCTTGAGGAAGCAAAAAAGCTCCGGCGAACCGGTCGCTGGCGCGTTCTTCATCAATGTCTGCGGCAAGCCGTCCTTCAAGGATAAGATGCCCCAGCTCATGAGCCATGGTAAAGCGCTGGCGATCACCTGACCATTCACTTGAGATTACAATGACTCGCTGCCCATTCACTTTGGCCGCCAGACCGTCAAATTTGCTCTCTGCACTTTCTCCGATTTCGAACACACGGATTCCATTGCTTTCAAGAACATCGACAAGTTCGGGGATCGGATTTAACCCCAACTGCCACTTCTTTCGCACCAGCTTTGCGACCTCTTCGATGTCATCAAGCGATGCAATCTTTTCTGGCAGATTGTCCGGAATCACAAATTCTTGTACCGGCGGTTTCGGGAAAAGTAATTCAAGCTCCATCCGGCGCTCTATCAGATCCAGGATCTTTCCTTCGATGATCTGAAGTTTTTTCGCCGAAAGGGTGCTTTTCTTACGATATTCGGGCTTTTCCAACTCCAGTGTCGTTGAACGCAGAAAGTATCCCACCTTTACATTCAAGGCTTTCGCGAGCTTGATCAACATTGTCGAATCGGGAGTTAGCATCCCCTTTTCGTATTTGTTGATAGCGGTCTGGCTGACACCGATCTTTGCAGCCAGATCACGCAACGACAATCCGGAAGTCTTACGCGCACGTTCTATGCGTCGAGCTAACATAAGTGCCTCCTCTCTGTTTACAATTTTATATATTATAGGGATATTGTAAACTTTTTTCACTTGATTTCTATTGAATTAGGTTTACATTATCAAAATATATGCTATTTTTGTAAACCTATTTTGCATAAGGAATAAAATGCTGGATTTGAACAATATTACAAACCGCAGCATCGAACACTATCGAATCATCTTGGCCCTATCTATTGCTGGCAATCGGCATCGGGGTTGTTCTTTTCATTTTTCGTTTCGATCTGTCAGACACTTATCGTGAGCGAAACAAGCTTTTGGATATTTCCGCTAAACTGATTGTTCTTCCTATTGCGGCACTTGGCTGGTACCTGGTGGTCAATGAATACTATTTTCTAATTGCGCTGTTTCTGGCTGGAGCCATTGTTTACTTCCTTTACCTATTCGGGTTCTTGGACAGATTTATGTACGAGTAAACAGTGATCGAATGTCGCTTGATGGCCATGACTGCCGGGTTCAGACGTTAAACGAACAAAGTCAAATAAAGTGAAAGGATCTCTGATGGCGAATAAGAAACAGACCTCAAAAAGTGTTGCTTCCAAAGCGTCCAAAGTGCTTTCAAGCAAGTCTGCAAGCAAATCTTGCAAATCTCTTGCGGGCAGTGCTTTGAGTCAAACGCGTAAAGGGCGTAAGTAACCTATCCACGGGAAGGTTTTTTGCCCTTCTCTCATTCAAAAACATTTCCCTATCTCCAAACAACCACTACGGTATCATTCCAACCAACACATGGTTTACTGACTTCGTTCTATAGCAGTGAATTCCAACCAGACATTCATTTGAGAAAAGAACTCAATTTATTCAGATCCCAACCCTAGAATGCAAATAGCCCTTTTTTCTTCATAATCGTTTTTTAAAAAAATGGTAAAATATTCTTAAATGAACATAGTGTAAAGAGTTTGTATGAAGTATACGCCAAAACAGATTGAGAAATATAATCGCCAGAAGTATATC
>JACXUO010000011.1 GCA_014763885.1 Campylobacterales bacterium | reverse complement strand
TATGGGCTATTTATAGGTATAATTATACCGTTTAGGGGCTGTTTACGGTGTTAAATATCTACTTTTTAGACGCTTTTTTTGGAGTTCTTTCACAGTCTCAGGAGATCGGGAACGAGATTAGAAAACATTTGACACATATAATTCGGTGCGTGGTTACGCACCTACGCGAGAATCCTACCCGAGTTTCTGCAAATCTATTATTTCAGTTTCTCAGCCACGAGTTCATTCACCACTTGCGGATTTGCTTTTCCCCCAGTGGCTTTGAGGACCTGTCCTACAAAGAAGCCCAGAAGTTTGCTATTTCCGGCTTTAAACTTCTCGACGTTATCCGGGTTTTTTGCAATCACTTCATCAATGATAGGCACAATGACTGCCGGGTCACTGATCTGTACAAGCCCTTTAGCTTCAACGATCTGTGCCGGATTTGCTCCGCTCTTAGCCATCTCTTCAAATACCTGTTTGGCAATTTTATTTGAGATCGTCTCATCATCAACCATCTTCACAAGCTCAGCTATCTGTTTTGCATTAAACTTGAGTTCTTCTGCCTGCTTCTCTTTTAACTCTCTTGCAACCTCATTGGCTACGATGTTGGCGATAGTCACAGGAGAGCTGCTCACTGACAGTGCCTCTTCATAAAAAGAGGAGAGTTTCTCATCCCTCGCCAGGATATCAGCAACCATACTGTTCAGTCCAAGCTCGCCTGTATACCTGTCAAAGAGTGCCTGTTCCGCTTCGCTCATAGGTTCTACTTCACCCTCTACCTGTACTTTTTTGACTTGTGGTTTACGCTCACCTCTTGATGCCTTTGGTTTATCTTTTTTGCTCCATGAATCTTTAAGCCCGACAATTTTATTGAAGACAGGTGCTTCATCGGTATAGTCAACAGGATCAGCATAGAAGTACCCTTGTCTTTCAAACTGGAATCTCTCATCAGGCTTTTCTGTGATCACTGCTGGTTCGATAAGCGCATCTTTGATAATTTTCAGTGAGTCTGGATTGAGATCATCCAATCCTTTAGGTGCTTCTGAAGAGTAGAGTCTGTCATAGAGTCTTACCTCTACAGTTTTAGCAGACTTTGCATCTACCCACTGGATGGCACTTTTGACTTTGATGCCGCTCGTATCTCTTCCGCTTTTTGACTCAGGGTTGTACTCTGCTATGATCTCCGTGATATTGCCCTCAGCATCTTTGATCACTTCTTTACAAGTGATGATGTAACCGTGTCTCAGACGTACAGCCTGATCAGGTGTGAGACGGTAGTAACCTTTTGGAGGATTCTCAGAGAAGTCCTCACGCTCAATGTAGATCTCTTTGGAGAACGGCACTTTTCTTGAACCCTCTTTAGGTACATCTTCCGGGTAGTAAGGCGCATCAAACTCCTCTGTCCCTTCATAGTTCTCAATCGTTACTTTGAGCGGGTCAAGTACACACATCACACGCGGTACTTTCGTATTGAGATCGTCTCTGATAGCAAATTCAAGCTGTGCAACGTCAACTGTTGAGTTTGCTTTTGCGATACCGATACTGTCACAAAAATTCAGGATAGATTCCGGGGTATACCCTCTTCTTCTGTATCCGGCAATTGTCGGAAGACGAGGGTCATCCCAGCCACTCACCTTTCCTTCATTTACCAGTTCCAAAAGCAACCTTTTACTCATCACCGTATAGTTGATACCAAGGCGTGCAAACTCATGCTGGTAAGGTCTTGGCGGCTCAAGTCCCAGCGTGTCAAGTACCCAGTCGTAAATATCGCGGTTGTTTTCAAACTCCAGTGTACAGATAGAGTGAGTCACCCCTTCGATATAATCAGAGAGACAGTGACCAAAGTCATACATAGGGTAGATCGCCCACTTGTCCCCTGCCCTATAGTGGTGTGCATGGCGTATGCGGTATAGAAGCGGATCACGCATCTTCATATTTGCCGCACTCATGTCTATCTTGGCACGCAGGACATGTTCACCGTCTTTAAACTCACCGTTTTTCATTCTCTCCAGCAGATCCAGGTTCTCTTCTACGCTGCGCTCCGCGTATTGGCTGCGACGTCCCGGTTCTGTAACCGTACCGCGGTATTCACGCATCGTCTCTTCATCAAGGGAGTCAACATAGGCCTTGCCCATTTTCACAAGTTCTACTGCGTACTCGTAAAGTTTGTCAAAATAATCAGAGGTATAACGTACATGGTTATCCCACTTGAATCCAAGCCACTCTACAGCATCTTTGAGCGCTTCGACATATTTCGTGTCTTCCGTAGTCGGATTGGTATCATCCATTCTAAGGTTACAGCGGCCATGATAGTCACGTGCGATACCGAAATTTATAGCGATAGATTTTGCATGTCCAATGTGAGGAAAGCCATTGGGCTCAGGAGGAAATCTTGTAACCACCTCTTTATATTTTCCTGACTTTAAGTCCTCTTCAACGATTGTACGTAAAAAATCTTTGTGCTCACTCATTGCTTTTAAACCCTTTGATTCTGAAACTTTATTATAAGAGTTGTATTTTATCGAATTAGAGCTTATCGCGTCATAGGAAAAGTAAGCAAAAGCGCTATGGATGATACGATTGTGCTTTAAAAGATTTATAAAATAAAACCACTATAATATCACTCTTATATCACCGCTCGTGGCAAATACCTCCTGCGGTGACAAACCCACGACTTTTGGAGTAAGAGAGATGCTTAGATTTGCCCCGTCACCGACCGGTGATATGCATATAGGAAACCTGCGTGTGGCGATCTTCAACTACATGATAGCCAAACAGAGAGATGTCAATTTCATTGTGCGTATCGAAGATACAGACAAAGAACAGAACATCACCGGAAAAGATACGGAGTTCATGGAGATACTCGAGAAATTCGCGCTTCCCCATGACAGTGTCATGCACCAGAGCGAAAACCTGCATCTGCACCAGACCCTGGCGATCAGGCTTCTTAAGGAGAAGAAGGCATTTGTATGCACCTGTAAAGATACAGAATCTTCAGAAAGGTATAGCGGACATTGTCGCGCTATGGGTGCTGCCGAGCTAGCCAAACTCAAAGAAGAGAAAACCCCTTTTGTCATCCGTATCAAAAAACCCGAAAGTAACATCATCTACCAAGACCTTTTCAACGGAGAGATGAGCGCTACACCTGATGAAGTCGACTCTTTTGTGATACTCCGTGAAGACTCAACACCTACAGATCTCTTTGCGAGTGCCTGTGACGATATGATCTCCGGGATCACTCTTATCATCCGTGGAGAAGAGCACCTCTTCAATACCCCGAAACAGGAGCAGATCAAAACCCTGTTTGGGTATGATCAGCAGACGGAGTACGCGCACCTGCCTATCCTCCTCGACACAGATGAGACACATACAGTCAAATGGCTCTTTGAACAGGGCTTCATCCCCGATGCGATCGCCAACTACCTGATCGCACTGGGCAATCAAACACCCAAAGAGATCTTCACGATGCCTGAAGCGATAGAGTGGTTCGATCTGACAAAGCTCTCCAAATCTCCAGTAAAGTTCGATATCGACAGACTTCGCTTTATCAACCGTGAGCACCTTAAAATGATGGATGACAAACCCCTCTCAAGCCTCTTTGGTTTTGCAGATGAAGCTATCGGGAAACTGGCAAAGGTCTACCTGGAAGAAGCAAGCACGATCAACGAGCTTGAAGCGAAGATCAGACCTATCTTCAAACCGAAGGACTTCAACGGTGAGTGGGGTGAGCAGATGAAAGTGATCTCTGATGTGATCTTTAATGCCCCTATGATCAACACCTATGATGCATTTGAGTCATATATCAGGAAAGAGACAGGACTCTCGGGAGAGAACTTCCTGAAACCGCTCCGTTACCTGCTTACGGGTACAGGTAACGGCCCCGAACTTTCCGACATCTACCCGTATATCAAATCTTATATCCTGGAGGTAGCCTCATGAGCGCACTGATTTATGCCATTGTACAGACACTGCATACTGTGATTACATTATATATCTGGATCGTGATCATCGCTGCACTGATCAGTTTTGTCCAGCCTGACCCGCGAAACCCTATCGTGCAGATACTGCGCCGTCTGACGGAACCCGCATTTGCATTGATCCGACGCAAACTGCCGTTTGTCCTCTTCTCAGGCGTGGACCTCTCGCCGCTGGTGATTATCCTGGGGTTGCAGTTCCTGGATATCTTTATGATGAGAGCCTTTTTAGGCTAAGCAGGATCGCTGTTTAATGAAAGTCAGAAGTATTCTTTTCTCCATAGTGCTCTCCTGCACAACGCCGCTTTATGCGGCGAAGAGTTTCAGTTTTGAAGAGATTCACAAGATGCCCCGGAGTATAGAGAAGGACTACTATATCTGGCGTTTTTTATCACAAAAGAGCACAACCGAATCCGAAGCCAAAAAGATCATAGAGGAAGCAAGCTACCTCAACAAAAAGATCAAAACCGCCTACCGTAACAAAACCGGTCTGGCCCCGGAGATCAAGCAGGTACGCCGTATCGCAACAGAAGCAGAAAAAGCACGCTGGAAAAGCAACTACCAGAAGCTTCAGGAACTCAAAAGCTCAAAAGCGGACTACCCTGCCTGGGCAAAAGAGAACCCCGAAATCGAATGCTACCTTTTCAACAACTGCGGTACAGAGGTCAGAAAAAAGAAGTATGACAAGCTGCTCAACTCCAAACAGTTCCGTGTCTTGAGCATGGATAAAAAGTTTAACCAAAGTATCCGTATCATACTGAACGAAGATCTTCCAAAGTTGAAGGCATCGCTCCTTCAGCCGCCTGCACACACCAATGAGATCAGCTCCGATACACACTTCCAGCTGGGATTGTTCGCACTGCAGCAGCAAAAAGAAGAAATCGCGATGATCTACTTCGGGCAGGCACGCAAAAAGGCAGTAAAACGACGGGACAAAGACCAGGCGAACTTCTGGATGTATCTTGTGACCAAAGAGCGGGGCTATCTGACCAACCTTGTCAACAGCCACGATGTCAATATCTATACACTGATCGCCAGGGACCTTCTAAAACTGCGTTATCCAAAGATCATTACACCGAAGATCTCCCGCTCCAAAGTCTTTCACTATGATGTCCTTGACCCAATAGACTGGGCGGAACTCAAGCAAAAGATGTTCTCGGGGGACTACAACCTCAATGATCTTGCCGATACCTATAAATCCCAGGAGACCATAGGACACTATACCTTTATCAAAGCCAGGGCATCCGGCTATAAAGAGATCTACTATCCTATGCCCTACCGCGAAGCGATGAGAAACATGAGTAAAGAACGCCAGGCGATGATCTATGCAATCGCCAGACAGGAGAGCCGATTTATCCCGGCTTCGGTCTCACGCTCTTTTGCGCTCGGCATGATGCAGATCATGCCTTTTTTGATAGAGGATATCGCAAAGAAGAAAAAGGACAACATCGACCTTGATGATCTTTTCAACCCCTACAAGGCGATCGAGTATGCCGATTTTCACCTTGACTACCTCAACAAATGGCTCTATCATCCGCTCTTTGTTGCCTACGCCTACAACGGGGGGATAGGCTTTACCAAAAAGCTGATCACAGACAACCAGAACTTCAGGCCGGGACGCTATGAACCCTACATGAGTATGGAGCGCATGAGCAATGTGGAAACAAGGGAATACGGCAAACATGTCCTGACCAACTACGTCATCTATCTGAACAGGCTGGGAGTCCCTACCCGCCTTCTCCCTCTGATCAAAGAGGTCACAGACCCCAATAAGACCGATCGCTTCAGATGATCAGAAGGCCTTTTGGCTCTCTACGTATTTTGCAGCTTTGGAAAAAGGCATCGTTTTTTTCCCATACCTGCTGCTCTCAAATAGCAGGGTAAAATTTTTGCATGAGGTATGCGGGAAAGTCACGAGATAGTAACTGTTCCACACTGTCACAAAAGGTATCTTTTTGAGATAGGGACTCTGCTTCGGAAGAGGAAGGATGCTTTTGGGTTTTTCGCCATCCAGTGTCAGAAGATACTCCCTGCCTATCCCGCTTTCCTGTTTCTCGTCAAGATAGAGACCCACAATAAACACCTCGTCATCCTCCCCTCTGCCAGGCTTCTTCCCTGAAGGGTAGAGATAGGTTGCAGTGAGAAGCGCCTTGGTGATATTATGGTCGTAAAGTTGTGCTTTTTCGGTTTTTTGCAGGTGTTTATAGAGCGTTTTGTTTTTCTCAATGCGCTCCGAGAGGGGATCCTCTGTTTTGGAAGAGCAGGCACCCAAAAGGAGTAGAAGTGTCATAGACCCAATAATTATTCGCACTCAATCCTCCTAGATAATTACTATCATTTTAACATAGATTCAATAAACATTTAAGTATAATTCCAAGACTTAATTAAAGGATAAAAGTGAAAAGAAGAGTTGCCGTAGCGTTTACCGGTCCATCCAATAGTGGGAAAACCACTTTGATCGAAAAAGTTGCAAAAAAACTGATCACTTATGAGCGAGTGGCTATCATTAAAAATGATCCAAAAGATAAGGCCGTTTTTGACAAAGAAGGGAAAGACAGCTATAAATTCTCCCAAACAGGAGCTGAAGTGGTTGTCACTTCACCTACCCGCACTACTTACTTTTCACAGAGGGAAAAAAGACTCGATGATATCATTGCAATGATCAATGAGTTTGATATTCTACTGGTAGAGGGGCTTAAAACATTACCGCTTCCACGTATCGCTATCTTCCGTAATGAGATTGATGAAAGTTATCTGGAGTGTTCTGAGGCCATTGCCATAGATGAAAGTATCAATATCGATACCTATACCATACCTTCACAGATAGATATCCTGGACCTCAATAATACTGACCAGATCATAGAATGGATCAAAACACACGCGAAAAGTGTCTAAAGGAGAAAATAATGCAAACTGTATTTGAAGCGATCAAAAAGATCGCTTTTGAGATCGATGATGCGATCAAAAATTCTGATCTCGGATACGCCGAGAAAGAAAATGCTTCAGGGGAAGACCAGCTCAAAATTGATGTACTCTCAGACCTGATCATCGAAAAGGAATTTGTCACAGTACCTAGAGTAAGCATGCTTGTAAGTGAAGAGAAAGAAGGTGCACTTCAACTACACAGCTCCGGTAGCTACATGGTGTGTTATGATCCTTTGGACGGATCCAGCCTGATAGATGTCAACCTCTCGGTAGGTTCCATCTTCGGTATATACGAGGGGAGTCTAGATGCACAATATCTTGTCGCCTCTGCCTATGTCGTCTATGGTCCGAGAATCGAACTGGTCATTGCAATAAAAGGAAGCAAACCGATGCTCTACCGTGCAGAAGGTGATCAATTCAAAGTGATCGGCGAAATTTCGCTCAATGAAAAAGGGAAGCTCAATGCACCGGGCGGAACCCAGCAGAACTGGGCACCGCACCACAAAGCATTTATAGACTCGCTTTTTGCAGAAGGATACAGGCTGCGATATTCGGGCGGCATGGTGCCGGACCTGCATCAGATCCTGCTCAAAGGCGGCGGTCTTTTCAGTTACCCGGGAACCAGTGATAAGCCTTACGGTAAACTCAGACAACTCTTTGAAGTGATCCCGTTTGCCTTTATGTACGAACAGGCAGGAGGACAGGCCATCAATGAAAAAGGGGAGAGGCTGATGGAGCTTGTACCACAACATCATCATGATACCAGTCCGTGCTTCTTTGGATCCAACTACGAGATCGAAGCCCTGAAAAAAGCATACGGGATCAACTGATGCTCGAAACAGTACTGGATGAGTGGCAGATCGCGCTTGAGCAGAAAAAAAAGGAGCTGGAAGCCTGCCAGAAGGAGAAAGAGGTGCCAAGCTGCCTGAAATGCGATCAGCTTCTTCACTGTGAACTCAGGGAAGCCTATGTCAAAGCCGTCTATGACAGTATGAGCAAGGGGCAGACCGGAGGTTTCGAGTTTTAAGGTTTTACGGCAAGAAGTCACTCCCCTTGCCGCTTCTTTTTAAGGAGATGATCGGAAGATCACTTCCTGCTTTCGACTCTTTTTTCTTCCCTCTCTTTGTTCTTTATCTGCCTCGAAAAGTAAAGCATAGCCCGTTTCCGTTCTTTAAGTCAATTCTAACAGAGTAGCTTATATACTAAAGTACTTCACGCAAAAAGTAAAACAATGAAAGCCAAAAAGATTCTGCTGATTATTTTTTTCAATCTTTCGATTATCCTTGCAGAGATCATCTTTGGCGTGATCTCCAACTCCTTTGCGCTCATTGCCGATGCACTGCACAATACCGGTGATGTGATCGCCATCGTTATCACCTATATCGCGCTCCGGTTCGGAACAAGCAGCCCGACATTCCAGTTTACTTTCGGGTTTATCAGGGCCGAGATGATGGCCGCCTTTACCAATACGCTCTTTTTGCTCCTTACGATGCTCTATATGATCTATGAGTCCATAGGAAGATTTTTCGCCCCGGAGGTCATCGCCCCCGAATATATGATCGTAGTGGGGATGATCGCAGTCGTTGCCAACGGTGTCAGTGCCTATCTCCTCCATGCTATAGGCATGGAGGACCATCATCACCATGAGCACGAATCACACCACCACGGCGATGCCAACATCACATCAGCCTACCTGCACATGCTTGCGGACACCCTTGTATCGGTGGGGGTAGTGGTTGCCGGGATCATGATCTACTATTTTCAGATCTATGCGATTGATGCCATGCTTACGATCATATTCTCGCTCTATATCATCAAGCACTCATTCCCTCTTTTCAAACAGAGTTTCCTCTCGCTGATGGATGCCAATACGATCGATATCACCCCGGAAGAACTGGAAAAGATCATTTTTGCATCCGGCCGTGTCTCCGGCTATCATGACCTGCATATCCATCAGCCCAGCTCCAAACTGAACTTTATCTCTTTTCATATCCTTCTGGATGATGAGGGGATCACGCTCAGAGAGTGCGAGAATATCACCTGCCCGATGAAAGAGAAGCTGGAAAAACTTGGCTTCAACCATATCCTGATAGAGGTAGATTCTCTCACCAATAAAGCTGCACACCAGAAGTGTGTCATCGCAGGGCAGTAGAGGAAGTTCTGCGGGAAATCCGAGTCACCAAAATTAGTGTTATAATACGTTTTATGAACAAAGAACAGCCTACCAGAGAAAAGATCCTTGATATTGTATTTGAACTGGTCTACATGCACGGATATAACGGTACCAGCATGTCGATGATACTCAAAGTCTGTGATATTCCCAAAGGCTCACTCTACCACTTTTTCAAGTCCAAAAAAGCGATGGTACTCACCGTCATCAAAGAGCGGCTTGGCCCCAAAATGGATCTCTTTTTTACGTTTAACCCTATCGAAGGCAAAGACGGTATCGATGCGATCATCGAAGCTGTCTTAGCGATCTCCAAGAACCCTATGCTGATCAAGTACGGTTGTCCCCTTAATCGCCTCAATCAGGAGATGTCACCGGTGGATAAGGACTTTGATCGGGAGATCACCCTGCTTTATGATCACCTCAAAGCAAAAATCATCATACTGCTGAACCAAAGCGAGATGAAAGCGAATACCGATATTGATTCACTTGCCGACTTTGTGATCGAAACAGTCTGGGGTGCACTCTCCTTAAGTCCCAGTCAATCATCAAGCAGGCGTTATCTCCACTCCATCAAACATCTCAACAGCTACCTCAGATCACTCAGAAAGTAACTTCCAGAAGAATAGACCGATCAGTCTAGTTTAAGGCAATCTATTCTACTATATACCAATTAGACCGATTGGTCTATACAAAAGGAGAAACAATGTTTATTATTGACCCGATCAAAAAAGAAAACGCTACCGGAAAACTGAAGCTGCTTTACCAAATGATAGAAAAGCACTTAGGGTTCATCCCTCCTCATTGTGAGCTGATGGCAACGATTGACATCAAAGCGATGAAGGATTTCCTTGACTACAACACTTCTATCATGGCGCATGAAAAGATCGATAGAAATCTGATGCCGTTTCTCAGGCTCTATATCGCACAAAAAGAGTGCAGAAGATACTGTATAGGGTTTAACGCTGAGATGCTTCAAAAGATGGATATTGACGAAGCAATAATCAATGACATTGAAAATCACCTTGATGATATTCCTTTGGAGAGCACCCAGAAGATACTTCTCAAAAAGGTCATCAAAGCGATCTATCATCCGGATGCATTTGAGAAAAAAGATCTGGAAGTACTCTATGATGCGGGGTTTAACAACAAGGATTTCTATGACATTCTGGACTATGCAACAGGCTTTATGGGCAAAAGCAAAATCATCGAAGCATATCTGATATAATGTAGTGAATGAAAGAGATACAGATCCAGTACCATAAAACAGCCTGCACCGAATTTATCCTGGGTTCTTTTGAGGGCAGGATCTGCCTGCTGGACTACCGGTACAGAAAAAAGAGAGAAAGCATAGACAGACGGATACAAAAAGGACTGGATGCCGTCTATACCGAACAGGACAACCCCCTGCTTCAGGAAACCAGGAAAGCATTGGATGACTATTTTTCCGGAAAAAGAGAGACCTTTGACCTTCCCCTGCTGACCGTAGGTACCCCTTTTCAAATCCGGGTATGGAAAGCGCTGCAAAAGATCCCCTACGGCAGGACGGCCACCTATGCGCAACTGGCAAGAGAGATCAACAAGCCGGAGGCAGTAAGAGCTGTAGCCAATGCGGTGGGTGCAAATGCCCTGGCGATCATCATTCCCTGTCACCGCATTATCGGTTCGGACGGTACGCTTACGGGATATGCGGGAGGTTTGGCGTTGAAACAGAGAGTGCTGGATCTTGAAACTATCCTCTGATCAGTTGGAGTTTCTTCCCCCTGCTCAGCTTCTTGATCTCATATTCTCGCCTGCTTGCACTACTTCTGTCCGGGAAAGGCTCCCTGTAAACCAGTCTGACCGGACGTCTGCTTCTCGTATATTTGGCTCCCTTTTCAGGGCTGTTGTGTTCAGTGAGGCGGCGATCGACATCTGTGGCGATCCCTGTATAGAGGGTATCATCAGCACACTGGAGGATATAGACAGAGTAGCTCATTTTTTTTCAGTGTCATCTTCCAGAGAGTACGCTTTATAATAGACACGTATGACGTCATCGGAGATAAAGATCTTCTCAGAGTAGTCTCTGACCCTTATCAACACATCCTTTTGCTTCAGACCGTCAAAGCCCTGATAAAAAAGCGGCAGGATCAGCGGCCTCGAAGAGAGTCTTTTGCAGTCTTCCACCTGGATATAATAGGCACGATTCATATCGAGAAACCTGTAAAGCACACGATTCTCAAGATGATAGACTTTTTTATCTCTCAACCTTCTTTTCTGAAGCTCCTGGTATTTTTGGGCGATACGCCTCTCTTCATCAATCCTCTCGAGGATCTTCTCTTTTTCAGACGCGGTAAGCCTCTTGCCGCCCTCTTTCTCCTGCTGCTCAGCCTCCTGGCGTGCTCTTCGTTCCGCATCCAGCCTCTCCAGGATCATTCTTTTCTCTTCGGCAGTGTAGATATCTTTGGATTTTATTGTATCGGACATAAAAACCTCGCTCTTCCGGATTATCATTAAGGTTATTATAACACAAAATTAATATTTATTTATATGAGAAAAACTCTGTACCATATCATCCGCACTACAGCACATTTTGGTTAAAATGCCCCCTATAAATTTACTCAACTACAGTAAACCAAAAACTCATTTGTTTAAGGAACCACAATATGCCTTGCCACAAGAAAGCCTATATCACGACACCGATCTACTATGTAAACGATATCGCCCATATCGGTCATGCCTATACCACGATCATCGCGGATACCCTCGCACGCTATTCGCGTATGAGCGGCCTGGAAACGTTTTTCCTCACCGGTACCGATGAGCATGGACAGAAGATCGAAGAGTCCGCAAAAGCAAGAGGTAAAAGCTCCCAGGAGTATGCAGACGAGATCTCTGCAACCTTCAGAAACCTTTGGGATGACTTTGGCATCAGCTATGATAAGTTCATCCGTACGACAGATGCAGACCACATGAAAGGGGTACAGAAAGCCTTTTCAGTCATGTATGCCAACGGTGATATCTATAAAGATACCTACAAAGGCCACTACTGTATCTCCTGTGAAACCTTCTTCCCCGAAATTCAACTGGTGGATGGGGAGTTCTGTCCGGAGTGTGGCAAACCCACTACTGTTGTAGAAGAGGAGAGCTATTTCTTCAAACTTTCCAAATACCAGGACAAACTGCTTGAGTGGTACAAAGAGAATCCCGAATGTATCCTTCCAAGAAGCAAACGAAACGAAGTCATCCGTTTTGTCGAGGGAGGTTTGACAGACCTTTCGATCACCCGTACGAGCTTTGACTGGGGTGTGAAACTTCCTGAAGAGATCAATGACCCGAAACATGTCATGTATGTGTGGCTTGATGCGCTGATGAACTATGTGACTGCATTGGGATACGGCACAGATGAGGCCAACATGGATTTCTGGCCTGCGCGTGTACAGATCATCGGAAAGGATATCCTCCGTTTCCATGCGATCTACTGGCCGGCATTCCTGATGAGTCTCGGCTTGCCGCTGCCAAAACATGTCGCTGCTCACGGATGGTGGACGAGAGACGGGGAGAAAATGAGCAAGTCAAAAGGGAATGTTGTCAACCCCAAAGAGGTGGCAGATGCGTACGGGTTGGATAATTTCCGCTACTTTATGCTTCGCGAAGTACCCTTCGGCGGCGACGGTGATTTCTCCCAGAAAGCGCTGATCGACCGTATCAACTCCGATCTCGGGAATGATCTGGGGAACCTGCTGAACCGCCTGATCGGTATGAGCGGCAAATATTTTGAAGGTGAAGTCTACTCCGGGCATGTCACCAAATTCTACCAGCAGGAGCTGGATGAAGTACATGCTTCACTGGATCAGTTGGAACCGCTGCTTTTTGAGATGCAGATCCACAAGTACCTTGAAGAGCTCTGGAGACCATTGTCTGTAGCAAACAAATCGATCGACAAGTACCAGCCATGGACCTTGATGAAAGAGGGAAAAACAGAGGAAGCGATGGCGCTTAACGGACTGATCGCAGCGATCCTTGCCAAAGTATCCGTAATGCTTTACCCTGTTATGCCGGAAGTGTGCACCAAAATCTCAAGAGCACTGAACTTTGAGATCAACAATGAGCACTGGAATGCCCTGATCAAGGAGAAGAGACTGCTTGAGACATTCAAACTGGAAAAGATCGATCCGCTTTTCCCTCGTATAGAGGAGCCGCTGTTGGCACAAATTGAGCCTGCAGATACGAAAGAAATACCTAAAAAAGAGGAAAAGAAAGTGGAGAAAAAAGAAGAGAAAGCTGAGGGTGTCGCACTTATCGGTATCGACCAGTTCTTTGAAACTGTCATCAAAATCGGTACGATCGTCCAGGCCGAAGAGGTGCCGAAGAGCAAAAAACTTCTTCTGCTTCAGGTAGATATCGGTGAAGAGAGTCCAAGACAGGTGGTTGCCGGAATCAAAGAGTGGTACAGCGCGGAAGAGCTGGTAGGCACACAGGCATGTGTGGTAGCCAATCTCAAACCGGCAAAACTGATGGGGCTGAAGAGCGAGGGAATGCTTCTGGCGGCTAAAGATGAAAACGGACTGAGTCTGCTTAGACCTGAGAGTCCAAAAAATGTCGGGACAAAAGTTAGCTAATGAAAATCGAAGATATCGTAAACCTTACAGACGGCACACTGACTAATAAGCCGCAAGTCCAGGCTATTGCTGCTGCCACAGTTTTCCCCTCCAAGGTTGAACATGGGGACCTCTTCTTTTCATCCGTTCAGGAAGATATCGATAAAGCGATAGAGCACGGAGCCTATGCGATTGTCTATGACAACAAAGAAATCATCAAACGGGATGACGAGATCGCATGGATAGAGGTATCGGACATCAAACTGGCTGCATTTAAGCTTATCCGCTATGTCACGCTCAAAAAAGAAGCGGAGTTTTACCTGCTTGAACCTCATGAAATGAGCTTTCTGAGGATGATACTCACGCACAAAGGCAATATCGCCTTTATGGCAGAGGATTGGCGAAAAGTTTTCGAACAGATCCTTAACTCAGATGACCATCTTTTTGTAGGTGCGGATAAAGAGCTGTTGGAACTTATCAAACCTGATATCAAAAAACTTAAGGAGGATGTCGAGGGATATCTTATCGGAGACACCCTCTTTAAGTCTACCTTCAAAGTGGGGGGATATGTCTACCAGGAGAAAGACCTGGCACCGTTTCACCTCGAATACCTGCTCAGGGTAGTACATTTTTGTGATACATACAGCCTCCCTTATGATATCGAAAGGATCAAGTATACAAAACATTTTATCCCTGTATTTATCGATACCAACCTTCAGAGTACAGGCAAAGGGAAAAGTGACAGGGTAGCGATCTTTACAGACAACCTCGAAGATATCAATCGTGCAAGGGAGTATATCAAACGTTCGAACAACTGGGTAAAAAGCATCGTCCTCACCCCTCCCAAAACGAAAATCGAGGGGATCGACCGTCCGCACTGGTTTGAGACAGAGGATGAACTGAGAGAGATACTTAAAAATATCCATTTCAACTATGCCTTTATCTACAAAGCGGACAAAAGTATGCTCAATACGATCAAAGAGGAGTATAGTCTCTTCTAGGAAGAGATACTTCTTGTGCCGCTAAAACGTTCTGCCGCCTGCAAATACCGCACACGCCACATTCTCACGATACAATCACAAAATCATCCGGGAAGAAAGATCAGCTCCATTTCATCAAAGAGATGGAACCGATTGGAGAAAATATATAGAGATCCCCCTCAGAGAGGGAGAATTTTTAGATCAGAAGGGATTAGAATTTGTATGTAGCACCAACGCTGATCGCGTCTACCATTACATCATGGCCCGCAAGCTCTCCGTCAAACCCTGTATCATTGTACATGTTAACGTAGTCCACGAATAGGCCGATATTCTCAGTCACCGCATACTCTGCACCGATACCCCACTGGAAACCGCTTTCGCTGAGCTCTGCACCGTTATCTACTGTTACCTGTCCGTATCCTAGCAATCCGTAAACGCTAAGCTCTTCCATTACCGGGTACATTACTTTCGCATAGATACCAAGATTGCTCATATCTCCGTCGATATCTGTCTCTTGACCATTGTCAAGCGTCAAGTCGCCTACGCTCATTGTATATCTTCCCTCTAGACCGAAATACTCATTGAAGTTGTATCCGCCTTTGAAGAGTACTGAGTGAGCGGTAATATCCGCATCAGAGCTTCCTACGTAATCCAAAGAGTCATAGTTAAAGTTTTCTACATTCATGTTCATATATGAGTATCCAAGACCGAGATGGAAATTGCCGGTTCTCTCTGTCTTCACTTCAGGAACATTAACATAAGGTTCTACTGGAGTGATATCTCCTCCCGCCACGGCAAATGTACTCAAAGAGATAATAGCGACCAATGATAGTGTAACTTTTTTCATTGTTTTCCTTAATAGGTAAAATCGTGCAAATTGCGGCGGGATTATAAACCCGAAAACGAAAAAAGTCAATAGAAAAACAACACTTTATATAAATTTCAGGTTCGGAGCGTTGCAATCAACCTGTTGGCACTCAAAAGCACATCCAGTGCATCATTGATACTTTGGAACAGCACATCACTTGCAAGCAATGATTTGGTGGCACACCCCTCTTCCTGCAATACCGCAAAGCCAAGTTCTGCCGCTTCAAGTATCAGTGCATCATTGCGCCCATTTCCTATCACAACCGTGTGTTCAGCCCCCAGCGCTTTCAGGTATGCCAGTTTTGCATGATCCTGTGCCTCTTTTCCGATGATATGGATATGGATAAAGGATGCATCGCACTGTTCCTGGACAGATCCAAACGTATCCGCCGTAATCACATGGATATTGAGGGACTGGGAAAGTTTCTCCAGCCTTTCCAATACTCCCGCTTTGATCTTACCATCACATGCCAATGTCCCGTTATAATCCAGCAATAGGTGGTGGAGTGTGATCTCATCCACCCCCGGTATCGTTATTTTCAGCATTATTCTCCTTTTTATTTCAGTGACTCGAGTACAGAGTCGATATCTGAGAGATCTGTATATTCGATATTGATCCCCATTCCCTCAATGTTCCGTTTCATTCCCTCTCCGAGGCTTTTGACCACCAGCATATTCCCTTTTTTTAGCAACGGAGGGATGATACGTCCTGCCGCCATCCCCTGTGCACTGTTATCATCGGTTATCTCTACTCCTTTCGTATGCAGCTCCTGATAGATCGGATTATCGATATATCTGATAGAGACGATGCTCGCTCCTTCTATCTTGGCGAAAGCAAAGAGCTTTGCCGTGATGAAATAGGGATGGATCGTGATCCTGTCATTGGTGGGGTAGACCAGGACATAATTGCTTTTTTCCTGCAGCAGTTCTATCCCTTTGCCATACATCAGCATCTCAGCCACTTTTTTGCGTGCACTTTTGATGATCTTGGAAAACGTAGGCCTCGAAACCCCCAGCTGCCTGGCACACTCCTCATGGTAGAGACCCTGAAAATCAGCCAGGTAGAGCGACTCAAGTTCATCGTCACTCAGATGCAGCATCTCTTTCGGTTTGTGGGTAAGCGGACCGAAAAGCAGGCTTTTCGGTCTCAACGTAATATTTCTATTCTTCATGACGACTCCATTATTTACATATGTAAACTTTATAAATTAGCATACAAATACTTAATTTATACGTTAAAAAGGTGAATTATTAGGTTTTTAAGGTAAAATTCCTCTCTTTAATTTTGAATTTATTTTACATATGTTAAATTACTGCGATTTGAAGCCGGCGTAAATATAAGAGACACCTGTTGTTTCTTCCTCCTTCTCGGGTGTCTCTTATGTTTATTCTTTATACTTTGACATAATCATGTCAAAAAGATAAACATAAGATCAATAGATATACGTCCGGAAGTTTTACCACAGCCTCTGGGCCCTGGCAAAACATTTTGAGGGATTAAGACTCAACCCAATATCCCGGAACATCATCTTTCATCTCACACGCAAGGAGGAGATATGATCAACCACATCAAACAACGACATAGACAAAGAGCAATATCATGAAGATCACAAATATCATCACTCATATTATCTTTTTTTATGTCGATGGATTTAGACAGATGAAGGTCGGAAAAAAACTCTGGCTGCTGATAGGGATCAAACTTCTGATCCTCTTTGGCGTCATGAAGTTTTTTTTCTTTCCCAATTATCTGAAAACGACTTATGATACCGATGAAGCACGCAGTATGCATCTCATCGAACATTTGACAAAGGAGAGACAATGATCAAAAAATACAAGGAGACAACATGGAACTGATGAGTACAGAACTGATAGATTGGTCACGGGCACAGTTTGCACTGACTGCGCTTTACCACTTTTTATTTGTACCTTTAACACTCGGACTTTCATTCATTGTGGCAATTATGGAAACAATCTATGTAAAGACCGGTGATTTAAAATGGAAAACAATTACAAGATTCTGGATGACGCTTTTTGCGATCAACTTTGCAATAGGTGTGGCAACAGGTCTTATCATGGAGTTTGAATTTGGGACAAACTGGGCAAACTACTCGTGGTTTGTAGGAGATATCTTCGGAGCACCACTGGCGGTCGAAGGGATTTTGGCATTCTTTATGGAGTCCACTTTCTTTGCAGTGATGTTCTTTGGTTGGAACAAAGTCTCCAAAGGCTTTCACCTCCTCTCTACATGGCTTGTAGCAGTCGGTTCAAACCTTTCGGCATTCTGGATCCTGGTCGCAAACGGATGGATGCAGTACCCGGTAGGGATGGAGTTCAACCCGGATACGGTACGTAATGAGATGGCAAGTTTCTGGGATGTGGCACTCTCCCCTGTGGCAGTGGCAAAATTCCTCCATACGATCGGAAGCGGATATGTGATCGGTGGACTCTTTGTGATCGGTGTCTCTGCGTGGATGATCCTCAAAGGGCGTGATGTACTTGAGGCAAAACGTTCCATGGTAGTCGGTGCCAGCTTTGGTCTGCTCGTATCGATCTTTCTCGCAGTGAGCGGTGATGAATCAGCTTATCAGGCAGCACAACATCAACCGGTAAAACTGGCAGCGATGGAGGGACTCTATAAGGGTGAAGAGCGTGCAGGGATTATCGCAGTAGGTATCCTCAACCCGGATAAAAAGATCGGTGATGACCTGCATCCTATCTATGGAGACATTGAGATTCCTTATGCACTCTCATTTTTGGGATATCACGATGTCGATGCATTTGTTCCTGGACTGGATGACCTTGTACTAGGAAACGAGAAATACGGTATAGAAGGTGCCGCTTCAAAAATCGAAAAAGGTAAGATCGCGATCAAAGCGCTTGAAGAGTATAAAGAGGCGAAGAAAGCAGATGATCAGACTGCTATGAGTGAAGCAAGAAAGCTCCTGGACGAGTATATGCCTTACTTTGGTTACGGATACCTTGAAAAGCCAACAGACATCGTTCCGCCGATTGCCCTGACTTTCTACAGTTTTCACATCATGGTAGGTTTGGGAATGTGGTTTATCATTCTCTTCCTCATCGTACTTTACCTCACGATGGCAAACGATATTACACGCTTTAGAAAAGTACTCTGGCTGGCACTTTTGAGTATACCGTTAGGCTATGTCGCTGCAGAGGCAGGATGGGTTGTTGCAGAGGTAGGTAGACAGCCTTGGGCGATCCAGGATCTTATGCCTGTAGGTATCGCTGCAACGGATATCGACGCGGGGAATGTTCAGGTTTCTTTCTGGCTCTTTGCCCTGCTCTTTACTGCACTGCTTATCGCAGAGATCAAAATCATGCTGCGCCAGATCGCAATTGGCATTAAAGGAGGTCACTAATGTTTGAAACACTATCACTCCATGCACTGCAAGTGTACTGGTGGATCATTATTGCACTGCTTGGCGGGCTGTTTGTCTTTATTATGTTCATACAGGGCGGACAGACACTGCTCAATCAGCTCTCATCTACAGAAGATGAGAAAACCATGCTCGTCAACTCACTGGGACGTAAGTGGGAGCTCGGCTTTACCACACTGGTACTTTTCGGTGGTGCGCTCTTTGCTGCATTTCCAAAGTTCTATGCGACAAGCTTCGGCGGTGCCTACTGGCTATGGTTGGGGATCCTCTTCTCATTTATTGTTCAGGCCGTCTCCTATGAGTACAGAAAGAAGGAAGGAAACTTCCTCGGTTCCAAAACCTATGAGGCATTTCTCTTTATCAATGGTAGTGTAGGAACGATCCTACTGGGGATCGCGATCAGTACATTCTTCAGCGGTGCTGCATTTACCCTCGATGACAACAACTTTGTACACTGGGATGTCGGTACACGCGGTTTGGAAGCACTGATGGAACCGCTCAACTATCTGCTTGCATTTGCGATGCTCTTCCTTGTGCGTATTATCGGTGGAATGTACTTTCTAAACAACATTGACCATGAGCCGATCCGTACCAGAACACGTGGTATGATCAAACGAAACATTGTCTACTTTTTGCCATTTTTCCTAGGATTTGTAGGATGGGTACTGCTGAAAGACGGTTATGCCTATAACCCGGAAACATTGGAAGTTTCACTTGTCTCTATGCACCACCTTACGACTTTCCTTGAGATGCCATACCTGGCAGGAATGTTCCTGATCGGTGTAGTGATGGTACTCGTAGCGGTATTCAACTCTGTCTTCAGAGAAAAGAACTGTTGTATCTTTACCGTAGGTATCGGAACGGTATTGACAGTGATGGCACTCCTGTTGAATGTGGGACTGAACAATACTGTTTTCTACCCATCTACAACAGACCTGCAAAGCTCACTCACTATTGTCAATGCAGCAGGAAGCCACTATACGCTTACGGCGATGTCCTATGCATCACTGATGGTACCGTTTGTACTCGCATATATCGCCTATGTATGGTATGCAATGGACAGAGTCAAGATTACAGAAGAAGAGATCACCTCTTCAGATGAACACCACTATTAAGAAAGGATTCGTTATGGATTACACCAGTTCACTACTGTGGTTGGCTGCATGGCCATTGATCATTTTTTTGGGCTATAAATTTACAGCACTGAATATCAAGCATTTCAATCGACTTGAAAAGCTTGACGAGGACCAATAGACCCAAAACAGACAATCAGGATCCTTCCTGATTGTCTCTCATATCCCCCTCATCCCCTGCCAAAAGAAGATATTTCGCTCTATTTATCATACCGGCAAAAGTAATCACCTCTTGCTGATTTTCTTTTTGAAACAGACTATGCTCTTGAAAGATTCATACGCCTGAAAAGTATTTTACAGAGTGATCATTACAGATTAACAGAAATTAAAAAAAGAGATAGATATTTGAGATTTCTATAGTATTGATATCCCTATGGATATCTTTTTTGTTTTATTGTCTACAGCTATTTTCTAACTGTAATATAAAGAATAGAAGAAGAAAATATATAAAATATACTTATCTTTATAATAAGTATATTTTATCTTATTAAGCTTTTTTTGTTACTATTCATTTAATTTTTGACAAAGAAGGTGTAAATACAATGAACAAATTGATTGGAATCTCACTCGCCGCAACACTGGCAATGACAAGCATGAACGCTGCAACTGTAGAGGAGCTTGAAGCGAGAATTGCAAAACTGGAAAAGAAAGTAAAAAGCAACAAGAAAACGATTACCGAAGTAAAGATACACGACGCATTTGACAATATCAAATTCGGTATTGACTTCAGAAATGCAATCGATTCACTCAGCTATAAAGACAATGAGACTGGTGAAAAGGCCGAAAACAACTCTCTCCTGACAAGCAGACTCTATCTGACGATGGCAGCTGCACCAACGGAAGGACTGATCTTCAAAGGGAAACTTGCGATCTACTCAACCTGGGGAGCACATCTCTATGATGAGTCTGCAGGACTAAAAGACTGGTCAGCATCCTCAAAAGCAACAGACACGCTCATGCGCGTAAAAGAGGCATACTTCGTATACAGTACAGAAGCGGGAGAACAGCCGATCAGTTTCTCTATCGGACGTCGCCCATCCACAAACGGCTTCCTGGCAAACTACAGAGAGAACGAACCTGAAGCGGGATCACCTCTGGCACACATCACCAATATGGAAGTGAATGCTGCGATGGTAAAACTGGACTGGGGACGCTATATCGAAGGGGCATATACAAAACTTGTCTACGGAAGAGCACACACGGGTGAAACAGAAGGTGTCTATGGAGAAAATGCAGCCAAAAGATATCCATATGCAGATATTGACTCTTCATCGGAAGATGAGAATGTTGACTTCTTTGTAGCGGTAGGTGATGCCTACTATAACGGACAGTACAAACTCATGTACCAATGGGCACATATCTTCAATACAAAAGGGAAAAATGTCAACACTGCTGTCACTAAAGTGGATGCAGGATCAGCAGACCTCTTCTCTCTCGGATTCCAGGTCAGCGGCATCGGTGACGGGATCAGTGATTTCCTGGACAACACAATGGTATTTGTCTCGGGAGCATACAGCAACTATGATGCAAAAGACGGCTATTCTCTCCTGGGTTCCGGAGATGGCGGAAGCCAGGATGGTACTTCTGTCTGGGCAGGTATCGTTATCCCTGACATGATCACAGAGAGCGGTAAATTCGGGTTTGAGTACAACCACGGTTCCAAGTACTGGACACCGATGACATGGGCTGAAGATACAGCTATCGGTTCCAAGATCGCTGTACGTGGTGATGCCTATGAAGCATACTGGAACTTCAACCTCTTTGGCGTAGAGTATCTTCCGTCCCAAATCAGATATACCTATGCACAGCACGACTATACACCGAATATCAACTGTGCGGGATGGGTTGATTCCAAACCGGTCGATATCACGGCACAGGATCTAAGATTCTCTGTAAGCTACAGATACTAATTGATCCAGAGGCCGGGGTCTCTCCCTGAGACCCCTCTCCTGTAGAGATACAGACAATAGGCTATCGTACTCCTTCAATGTCCAAAATTTTCGATAGCCTATTGTGTGTATCCCTACCTTTTTTCTGATTCAGATACTACTCCCTAAAGAATATCCCGAAGTACCATTGCATAGTGCAAAACCCAAAGGTTCAACAGCAGTATCCCCATCGATGAACCACGCGAAAGCAGTTTTTGTATCACTGTTTTTTCTTTATTAATAGTCATCAGAGAAATAGTCATATGAACGACAGTCATCACAATAATGACACCCACAATATAGAGTTTCATACGCAATGCGTCCATCACTTCATTGGTAATGTCAGAGAAGAGGATAGCCAGCAGACCGTGCTGGTCGATCATCTGATAGCCGGTGATGAGTAGAAAGAGAAGTGCTACGACTTCAAAGTAGCCATAGATAGGACCAATACGGGGATAGACTTCTTTTTGCCCCTTTTTGTCCCTTAAACCAATACCGAGGATGAACATGAAGATTGCTCCCCCGATCCAAGAGATCGCAGCGATCAGGTGGAGGTGAAGGAGCCAGCCGGACATCAGCTCTCTAACTTCAGTACCGCCATAAAGGCCTCCTGCGGTACTTCCACTTTACCGATCGCCTTCATACGTTTTTTACCTGCTTTTTGTTTCTCAAGCAGTTTACGCTTACGGGTGATATCCCCGCCGTAACATTTTGCAGTCACGTTTTTCCCCATCGATTTGACGTTTGAACGTGCGATCACATTGTTACCGATACTTGCCTGGATCGCTACTTCAAAAAGCTGTCTTGGGATCAGCTCTTTAAGCTGGTTGACAAATGCCAGACCTCTGCTGCGTGCTTTCTCTTCAGGAACAATAATGGAGAGTGAGTCCACGATCTCTCCTGCAACACGGATATCGAGTTTGACAAGTTTTCCGGGTCTGAAACCTATCGGTTCATAGTCAAAACTTGCATACCCTTTGGTCGTTGACTTCAATTTATCATAGAAATCCATCACGATCTCGTTCATCGGAATATCATACTCCATCAGGACACGCGTCTCATTGAGGTAGTCCATCTTTACCTGAATCCCACGACGGTTGGTCAAGAGGGTAATGAGGTTTCCTACGAACTCCTGGGGAGTAAGGATCGTCGCTTTGACGTAGGGTTCATAGATCGTATCGATCTTTTGAGGCTCCGGCAGTTCACTGGGGTTTTGGATCACTACCTCGGTACCGTCCGTCTTTTTGACCCGGTAGACCACGGTCGGCGCTGTAGCGATCAGATCAAGATCGAATTCGCGCTCCAGACGCTCTTTGACCACTTCCATGTGAAGCATTCCAAGGAAACCGGTTCTAAATCCTGAACCAAGCGCCATGGAGCTTTCAGGCTCAAAGCTCAGTGAAGAGTCATTGAGCTTGAGTTTGTTGAGTGCGTCACGGAGATCCTCGAACTTGTCTGTCTCGATCGGATAGATCCCGGCAAATACAAACGGTTTTGCCGGCTCAAACCCCGCAACAGGTTCTGTGGTTGGATTCTTTGCATTGGTAATCGTATCCCCTACCTGGATCGCGTCTACCGTTTTCAATCCCATGACCACGATACCGATCTCTCCGGTTCGGATCTCTTTGGTTTTGATCGGCGCGATCGGGTTTGGATACATCAGATCAAGCACCTGGTGGTCCTGCTTGGTCCCCATGACACGCATCATTTCGCCCTTTTTGATACTTCCGTCAAATACACGTACCAGCGCCAACGCCCCAAGGTAGTTGTCAAACCAGCTGTCATAGATCAGTGCCTTGCACGGGGCATTCTCATCACCCTGCGGGGCAGGTACACGCTCCACGATCGCATCGATCAGCTCAGGAACACCCAGTCCTGTCTTGGCAGAAACAAGGTTATGCTCGGTCGCATCGATGCCGATTGCCTCTTCAAGTTCACCGAGTACTCTGTCAGGATCAGCTGCAGGCAGGTCGATCTTGTTCACTACCGGTAAAAGCTCAAGATCATTCTCTATCGCGATATAGACATTGGCAATCGTTTGCGCTTCAACCCCCTGTGCCGCATCAACGATCAACAATGCGCCGTCTGAAGATGCAAGCGAACGGCTTACTTCATAGGAGAAATCCACGTGGCCCGGAGTGTCGATCAGGTTGAGGATATACTCCTCCCCGTCCTTGGTATAGTTAAGTCTTACAGACTGCGCCTTGATCGTAATCCCGCGCTCTTTTTCGATATCCATCGTATCCATGACCTGAGCCGACATCTGTCTGTCAGAAACTGCACCGCAGTGCTGGATAATACGGTCAGCCAGAGTAGACTTCCCATGGTCGATATGTGCGATGATAGAGAAGTTACGAATATGTGATTGAGGTATCTCTTTTGCCAATTTTTTTCCTTAAGTAGACGAATATGTCATACTCTAAATTAAAATCCTGCTCATAAACTAGAATACAGGTTATTTGAGTGCCTGATGCTGACAAGCGACTAAATCGCAGTACAAGTAAGGCACTAAATGCTGCATCGTAAGCAAACCCAGTGTTTAATGTAGCCAAAGGAGCTTTGCTTCTTTAGCGTCCTTGTCATTAATTAGTCTCAAAGAGAGAGTTTACACTCTCATTGTTGTGTACACGTCTGATCACTTCACCCAGCATTCTCGCCGTAGAGAGCACTTTGATCTTCGTACACTCTTTTTGCATTGGTATCGTATTTGACACAACAAGCTCATCAAGTTCACCCTCTTCGATACGATCAAATGCCGGACCGGAAAGTACAGGGTGTGTACAGCAAGCCATCACCGATGTTGCACCAAGCTTTTTAAGTGCAGAAGCGGCCTTCACCATTGTCCCTGCTGTATCCACCATATCATCGATAAGGATCACATCTTTCCCTTCTACACTACCGATAACATTCATCACTTCAGACTCGTTGGCTTTTTCACGTCTCTTATCCACGATCACCATGTCTAGTCCGAGTTTTTCTGCAAAATATCTCGCTCTTGCTACCCCACCGATATCAGGAGAGGCGATGATGGGGTTTGGAAGATTTTTGCTCTTGATATAGTCGATAAACAGGATCGCACCATAGAGGTTGTCCACCGGGATATCAAAGAATCCCTGGATCTGTGAGGCATGAAGGTCGATCGTGACCACACGCGTGATCCCCGCTGTCTCCATCAGGTTCGCTACAAGTTTTGCAGAGATCGGTACTCTTGGAGCGGCTTTTCTGTCCTGTCTTGCATACCCGTAGTACGGTACTACTGCAGTGATAGATTTAGCGGATGAACGCTTCAGTGCATCCGTCATAATGAGAAGTTCCATCAAGTTGGCATTTGCCGGTGCAGAAGTAGGCTGCACGATAAATACATCTTTACCGCGTACAGACTCTGCGATCTGTACATTGATCTCACCATCTGAAAAACGGTTGATCGTTGCTTTTGAAAGTGGCATCTCAAGATAGTCAGCTACCTCTTGAGAAAGTTCAGGGTTTGAAGTACCGGAAAATATCATATATCCGCCCATTGTAAGACCTTTAGTGTGAAGAATTTCATTACATTTTCGTAATAATTAACACGCATATTTTACACAAAAGTTGATAAAAAGGTGATTTAAAGGCTTCTGTGACTAAACTAATACAACTATAACCTAGTTGGATACGTATGATAAGAAAAGTTTTGAAGAAAACCTCATCCCGCAGTGAAAAACTTGATAAGTTTCTGGATAAATATAATCTGTCAAGAGAATTTTTCGGGGTAAACAGACGCAGCGTTACCAGAGGAGTCTGGATAGGGCTGTTCTGGGGGTTTATCCCTATGCCCATGCAGATGGTGGCAGTGGTTTTGAGTACCTTTGCCTTCCGGTTCAATATTCCGATTGCCATCGCCATGGTATGGTTGAGCAACCCTGTCACCATGCCGCCGATGTACTATATGGAGTACCTTACCGGCAACTTTCTTCTGGGCCAGGAGGGGCTGGATGACATTGAACTGACCATGGAGTGGTTCACCGAAAACTTTGATCAGATACTGATTCCGCTTTATGTGGGTACCTCTTTTTACTCCGTGATCGTCTCTACGCTTATCTATTTCCTGGTCAACTGGCTATGGATCAAATCGGTCCATGAAGAGAAGCGTGGAAGAAAAGCAAAGCACCAGAGAAAAATCAAAGAGCTGCTCAAAAGAAAAGCGCCCAAAAACGATCCCATCGAGGAAGAGAGGGAGACGAAGGAGAGCTGAGCACACCCCTCTTTAGCAGATCACACCGCCGCCGATAAGTCTGTTCCCGTCATAGAATGCCCCGATCTGCCCGTGCGCCAGGCCGAAAACAGGTTCTTTGAGCGTCACTCTGCCCTTCTCCCCTTCCAACTTCACATGGCACGGTACTGCTTTGGTACGGTAGCGTACTTTGACCAGACAGTCAAACTCCTCCCTCACTTCAAAAAGGTTGACCTGCTTGATCTCAAATTCATGGGCTTCAAGCTTCTCTTTTGTCCCTACGACGATCTGGTTTTGCTCAGGTTTTATCGCCAGCACAAAATGCGGGTCATGCGCACCGTTGACAAAAAATCCTCTGCGTTTGCCGATCGTGTAGTGCATATAGCCTTTATGGGTTCCGACAACATTCCCCTCCGTATCTACGGTCTCTCCCGGCATATCGATCTCCATATGGCGAGCAAGCACTTCATCGTAGGTGTTTTCGACAAAGCAGATCTCCGAACTCTCTTTTTGCTCAGCGATATCCTGAAGTACCCCGATATCCGCGGCGTAGGCTTTCACATCCTCTTTGACCCACTCTCCCAAAGGGAAAAGCAGTCTGGGGATCACCTCTTTTTTGACTTCGCACAAAAAGTAGCTCTGATCCTTGTTCGGGTCTTTCCCCATATAGATAAACGTTCCATCAGAGCTGATGTAGTGTCCCGTAGCGATATACTCCGCACCGATGCTGTCCGCAAACTCTACCAGCTTTCCGAACTTGATCGTACGGTTGCACATCACACAGGGATTGGGCGTAAGTCCGGCTTTGTAGGATTCGATAAAGTAGTCATAGACCTCTTCTTTAAACGCACTGCTGAGATCCAAAAAGTGTACCTTGATCCCGAGATATTCGCCCACTCGCTGTACTTTGGCAAAGTTCTCCTCATGGTAACCCTCTTTTTGATGGAGTTTCATATAGACCCCTTCGACCTCATAGCCCTCTTTTTGCAGGAGTATGGCGCTGACCGTAGAGTCTACACCGCCACTCATTCCAACCAATACTTTTTTGCCTTCTTTCATTTCATGCCTCTCTGCTTTTTCTTCAAATTCTTATCACGATGAGACCATCTCATTGATCTGCAGGGCGATTCTGCCGCCTACATTGACCAATGAACCCTCTGCGATCTTCTTCCCTTCAACCGCAATGGTGAGATGATCGAAGTCCAGATCCATGGTTCCTATCACATGCCCTACTTCCAGTTTTTTGCATGGTATCTCTCCCAGCATCACCGAAACAGCCTGGTATTTTTTGGATATACGCTCCTGGGCCTGCACCCCGAGTGATACTATTTTGAGCCTGTCCAAGGCACTCCGATGCTCAATCATCACTTCGGCAGTGACCCCTTCGGCATCCAGCAGGACCAATCTCAGCCGGTCAAGTCCCAAAAGCAGGATATCGCCCCTTTGTAACTCCTTCAGTGCACGCTTTTTCACTTCAAACGGGGCTAAAGCAAGGGTATAGTGCGGGTAGATCTGATGCTTGTGCATCATCACCTCCAAACTGTCAGCCTGGGTGTCAGCCCGCATCGATATCTCCGATCAAACGCTCCAGAAGGTACTCTTTGCTTGCGACACGCAGGTCGTCAGGAACCTCCTGTCCTATAGAGAAGTAGCTCATAGGCACACCATAGACCAGCATGAAGTTGAGCAGTGTGCCCAGATGTTTCGTCTCGTCAAACTTCGTAATGATCACAGAGTCAAGGTTCAAAAAAGAGAAGTTTGTATAGATATCTTCCATATCCTCATATTTGACGGTAGCCGGAAGTACAAGATGCACCTCAAGCTCCTTGAGCGTGTCTGAATCCACATATTCCACCGTGTGGATAAGCTTCTGGGTATCATAGGGCGACATTCCTGCGGTATCTACAAGCATTACATCATAAGCGTCTGAACGCTCCAGTGCCTCTTTAAAACCATTGACATTTTCTACAGCGATATGGTCGATCTGCATAATGTCCGCATAGTGCTTGAGCTGCTCGATGGCACCCACTTTGTAGCTGTCAAGATTGATAAGCCCCACACGGTAGGGTGTATCCATCAGATAGGCATACCGTGCTGCCAGTTTGGCAATCGTCGTCGTCTTTCCGGTACCTGTGGGACCTACGAACATCATCACTTTCGGTACGGAGAGATCTTCGGCTTTCTCTTTCAATGCGTCGTCGATCTCTTCGAGAAGGTAAGAGACCAGAAGTTTGCGTTCCTCGGCGATAGGTGTTCCCACCAGTCCGTTGATCACCTCATCCAACCATGCCTCGGCAATCCCTTTACGCATGAAGAGTGCCTTGACTTCCGAAATGACCGTATCATTGACACTGATATCTTTCTGCAGTGTCTCCTTCATCAGCGAGAGTTGGGACTTCAGTGTTGCGATCTCCTCCATCAGAAGTGTCTCCTCGCTTTTTGCTACAGGCACCTCATCACCCAGTGTCTTCCGGAGGTAAATGGCTTTGGGAATGGCAACCTTGATCTCGCATCGCAGCTTTCCATCATCGTACTTCAGCTGTTTGGCAGAGACCAGTTCGATCTTGCCGCCATACTTCTCTACAGCCTGAGTATATGCACTTTTGGGATCTGATGCTACAAATGTTTCATGGATCATGCCAGGTCACCTTTCATATAGGATAAAGGAATCAGTACAGAATCCCGTTCAAACCAGTGGGGATGCGGGATGGTCAGTCTCTCTTCATCAAGAGAGACATTTTCATAAAAAACAATGTCGATATCCAGTGTTCTCGGCCCGTCTTTAAAAAGACGTTTTCTTCCAAACCGCTTCTCAACTTTGAGAATATATCGCAATAATGCTTTGGGTGTCAAGTCTGTCTCGATACGTATCAAAGCATTGTAGAAATCCTCCTGTTCAAGATAGCCAAAAGGAGGATTTCTGAGTATCGGAGAGGTCTCTTTGATATGTACCAAAGGACTGCGGTTTAAAAAGGCGAAAAGGTGCTCAAACCTCCGCACCACATCACCGATATTCCCTCCAATCCCCAACAGCGCTTCTCTCTTCCCTGAACTTTTGGCTGAAAGATAGGGGTAGTGTCCTCCCCTCAGCAGCAGATTTTTGTCTCCGATACTTTTCACAAGCATTTAAAGTACCACTGCTTTCCCATCGATCATCGCCACCATATCTTCGATGCGTATCCCGAACTCCCCGGGGATGTAGATACCCGGTTCTATCGTATAGACCATACCGTCTTCAATAATCGTATCGGACTTTGAAGCGATATAGGGCATTTCATGGATATCAAGCCCCACACCATGCCCTGTTGAATGAACAAAATATTCGCCGAATCCTGCCTTGTTGATCAGATCACGGGTCAGGGCATCGACCTCTCTCGCCTTCATCCCCGATCTTGCTTTTGCTATCGCATTGTCATGTGCCTTGAGCACAACATCATAGGCTTTCTGTATCTTCTTTTTTGCAAATGTTGATTTTGTACCGAAGGTAAATCTTTCACCCACCTGCACCGTACGTGTACGGTCTGAACAGTAGCGCTTATATTTGAGTCCGGCATCCACGAGCAGCAGGTCCCCTGCTTTCATCCGTTTTTTGGTAGGCAGGGCATGCGGCTTTGCAGCATTTGCATTCAACGCGACGATAGGATCAAAGCTGAGATCGTACTTGCCGTAATCCCCCAGAACAGACTTAGCTTTATGAGTCAGCGCAAACTCATTTTCACCGATACCGTTTTGCTGAAACTCTTTTGCCAGCCTGGAAAAGGCTTTGGCACCCAGTTTTGCCGCTTTGGCAAGTATCTTGAGCTCTTCATCGCTTTTAATGATACGTTTTTTATGCGAAAAATCAGGCTCCGGCGAAAAGGTGATCTTTGTATTGTCAGTCAAGTGTTGGAAGGCTGCAACTGACCACTCTTTGGGGTCAAAGATCATCTTTTTGACCTTACTCTCTTTGAGTATCTTCACCGCACGGCCGTAAAGATCACGATCGATCACAACCTCTGCATTATGAACCTTCTCCCTGGCTTCTATTGTATAGCGGCTGTCAGTGATGAAGTATGCTTCGCTTCCAAGAGAGAGGTAGAGTACATTGTCGCAACTGTATCCGCATTCATAGTAGATCGCATTTTCATTGTTTAGCATATAGTTCATAGATTAACCTTTTCCGGGATAGTTTGGGAGTGCGCTCATATCGATGAGTCATGTATGCTTCCGGGCGGGTGCCCGGAAGCGTAAATTTTAGGCTTGTGCCTGCGCTGCCTGAGCTGCTTGTACTTTGGCCTGATGTTCTTTCATCATTTTGATCTCTGCAAACATCTGATTCATCCCTACCATCGCAAGATGATACCCGTATGGCCCCATTCCCGCGATCTGTCCAGCACATACAGGTGCAGTCAATGATTTATGTCTGAACTCTTCTCTTTGGTAAATATTGGAAAGATGTACCTCAAGCGTAGGGATCTTCACTGCTGCGATCGCATCACGGATAGCAATAGAGGTATGTGTATATGCAGCAGGGTTGATAATGATACCGTCTGCATCCCCAAGGCACTCCTGGATACGGTCTACGATCTCACCTTCAAGGTTGCTCTGGAAAAACTCGATCTCATGATTGTTCTGCTCAGCAAAAGCTTTCATCTGTGCATGAATATCCTCAAGTTTCATTGGACCGTAGATATTTTGTTCTCTAATTCCCAGCATATTGAGATTGGGGCCTTGAATGACTACAATTTTCATCTGTTCTACCTTCTTTAAAAATTTTAGCTATCATTTTATCCAAATAGTATTAAACACAATACAAAATACAAAGAGATAACAAAAAAATAAGAGGGCTTTATGAACCTGATCACAGCAGATTATATCTATACCCCAAAAGGATTTCTGGAAAACTGTGCCGTTGCCTACAGTAAGAAGATAGAGGCGGTCGATACACTGAAAAACCTTGCAGAGAAATACCCGGATGCGGATATCCACTATGCGGGGAAAAACTCTGTTCTCTATCCGGGATTTATCAATACCCATGTACACCTGGAGTTTTCCGCCAACAGTACGACACTCAAATACGGCACCTTCATGTCCTGGCTGGACTCTGTCGTTGAAAACCGCAATGAACTGATACAGAAGTGTGACAATGCACTGATGCTCAGTAAAACAGAGGAGATGCTGCACTCCGGTGTCACGACCTTCGGTGCCGTTTCCAGCTTCGGTGCAGAACTTGAAGCGTGCATGAAAGCATCCCAGAGAGTCGTCTTTTTCAACGAGCTTATCGGTTCCAATGCTGCCTATGCCGATGCGCTCTACAATGACTTTTTGGAACGTATGAAGGCTTCACAGCACTGTGCGCCAGAAGATCGTATCACTCCGGCCATTGCCATCCATTCACCCTACTCGGTACACCCGGTGATCCTCCAGAGGGCCGTGCAGGTAGCCAAACAGCACAGCCTCCCCCTCTCTGCGCACTTTCTGGAATCTCAGGCTGAACGTGAGTGGCTGGAAGAGGGAGAGGGAGGGTTCAAACCCTTTTTTGAGAAGTTTTTCAATACCTCCACACCGGTGACCTCCATCATGGAGTTTATGCACGCTTTTGACAGCTATCCGACACACTTTACGCACTGTGTACATGCAAATGAGGAAGAACTTGCACACCTCTCATCAAAAGGCCACTCTATCGCACATTGTCCACGTTCCAACAGGCTGCTTGGATGCGGCAGACTGGCAATCGAAAAAATCCAAGAATTGCATATGCCCTTCAGTGTGGCAACGGATGGACTCAGTTCCAACTGGTCGCTCAATATTTTTGATGAACTTCGTGCGGCATTGATGATGCACTATACAGAACCGATGGAAGTACTTTCCCATCAGCTCATCCGCGCTGTCACCTCCGATGCCGCAACGATACTGGGACTGAATGTGGGGAGTATCGAGGCAGGCAGGGAGTCTGACTTCGCAGTCATCACACTTCCGGATACGCCTTCTTCCGTGGAGGATATCGCACTGCAGACGATCCTTCATACACAGAAGGCTTCAGAGGTCTATATCTCAGGGGAGAAGATCCTATAGCGTCCTCTTCCTACTCCGGTGCGTGATGACGCACCTACGCGAAATATCTCTCATCTTTCGGTCCATGGGGACTGTTCCTCTTGAAAACGGGCATCATCCTATCTGAACCGAACCGCTCTCCCTCCAGCTTTGACAGTCGCCTCACCATAGGACTGCTGCGGGATGCTGACCTTCAGTGTATTCTGGTCTATAAGCGTCACCTTCAACCCCTTGCTTGAACGATAGCGCAGGAGAAGATCGCGGCCTGACCTCGGAACAAAATAGAGTATTACTGTACTTCCGGGCTCCGCCTTGATCATGGTTTCCTCTTTTTCAACCCGATAGAGCTTCTCTTTGAAACTTCTGGTCGTAAACTTCCATGACTTGTGATAGGGCTCCCCGTCTATCTCTGCTTCAAACGCTGCCCTGTAGGTCGTACCATACTCCAAACGTTTGATGGGCATCAATGCGAACTGCGTCTTTTTCAGGCGCTGATGAGGATCATTTGCATGAGTCAGGATTCTGCTCATAGGTATCTCTCTCCCCTCCTCATCAAAAAGGCGGAACGATTTGAGCCTGACTGTAGTGTAGTAAAGGTCGTTGAACTGTACCGACACAGGATAACCGCTTACATCATAGTCAGGCAGAGGATCGGGTCGTTCGTTATAGAAGGCCGGCATCACCCCTTGCTGCCCCGGATAGGGATGAAGGACGACCTTCGCATTTTTCGATTTGATCTCTTCCTGTTGGTTCTCATAGAGTGCCTGAGGGAGTAGCAGGTCACTCTTTTTACACACATTCTGCAGATAGATCACTCCGCTGACAGGTACAAATGTTTTTTGGCACAATAGATTCAGTTTCGAGGAGCCCAGCTTGTAGACATACGCATTCTGGGTACGTTTGTAGATCTCTGTCTCGGCGCTTCCTGCTCCTATCTGATCTTTGTCAAAACTCAAAAAAACAAAACGATGATAGATTGCAGCGAAAAGTTCATCCACTGCTGAGGCACCGTTTTTAGCGTTGACGGCGATATTTTCCATGACATCTTTGGAAGCATACCCATGATGGACGACACGTTCGGAAGGTGTTTCCCCCGTATATCCCTTGTGTCCATGTTGTTCGAGATGCCCCATCCCTTGATGCAGGACGAGGTAGTTCGCATGGGATGCTGCGGCGTGATTGAGCAGCCTGTTTTCCTGCAGGGGGATCAGCCCGCTTTTTTGGCGCAATGTATTGAGATAGGCTAAAGAGCTGCTCTCCTCACCGGGGTACAAAAGGGCCGAGAGCATAAAAAAGAAAAAGAGAGATCCGCTAAATCGCATTTGCCGCCTGGATAAAATCTTCCGCGACCACCTGCGGGTCTTCCAGACCTATAGAGACCCGTATCAGCCCCTCATGTACTCCCAGGAATTTGCGTGCCTCTTCATCAAAATCACTGAAGATCGTACTCGTCATGTGCAGCGCAAGGCTCCTGTTGTCACCGATATTCGCTGTCTGGATGACGACCTTGAGTGCATCAAGTCATCCCCATATCGCGGATCGCACGTTTTTTGAAGATGGCCATAAATGCTTTATTGCCCATCTTTTTGACAAACTTGTGCAGGTCGGCATATTTCGGATGCAGCAGTTTGTCCTTCTCCTGATCAACAGCTCTAAAGACGGCAATCCCGCCAAGTGCAGCAGAGTGGCCAGAGATATTTTTCGTTGAAGAGTGTACGACGATATCTGCACCCATTGCGATCGGTCTCAGTAAGATCGGTGTTGCCGTATTGTCGATCACAAGTATTGTCTCATACTTATTACACAGATCGATAATTCTCTGTAGATCAGGAAGTCTCAGACTTGGGTTCCCCACACTCTCCATGAGTACCATCTTGATACCGCTCTTGAGTTTAGACTCGATATGATCAAAATCATCTACCTCACAAAAGCTGTTAGTGATACCAAAACGTGCCAAAGTCTCATTGACCAGTGAATAGGTTCCCCCGAAGAATCCCCCTATACAAAGCAGCTCATCTCCGCTGTTCAGGATCGCCATACTTACCATCGACATCGCACCCATTCCAGAAGCGGTAGCAAGCGCCCCGATACCCCCTTCCATTTTTGCGACGATCGACTCCAGCTTACCGTTGGTCGGGTTCCCTACGCGGGCATAAAGCGGTTTTGCTACGGTTCCTGCAAATATCCCTTCCGCTTCTTCCGCATTCTCATATCCAAATGCCGCAGAAGGTGCCATCACAGGCGCGATGGGACCTACTCTGTTCCCTACACTATGTACCATGAGTGTATTGTAATATTCAAAATCTACTGTTTTATCCATGAAGTTTTCCTCGTTAAATTGAGAAGTTTAATGCGTGATTTGCTTTGAGCTGATAGTTTTTCAACTCAGAAAGCGGCATATCAAAAACCTTACCTACACCCTCTATGATATCCGACCAAAAAAGCTTCAGTGTCGGATTGTCTGTTTTACAGACATCTGAGAATGCATCAGACTCCAAAGTCTCCATCACGTCTTTCAGCGTAATGTCTTTTAATGCTTTCGCAAGTTTGTAACCGCCATGAGCACCTTTAATACTGCTCAGTATCCCCGCTTTTCGCAGTTCAAGCAGGATCTGTTCCAAAAAGTTCTGAGGGATTGAGGCATTTGCTGCAATCTCTTTGATCTTAAGTACCTTCCCCGCTTCTATCGATCCTAATTCGTGCAATGCAGCCACTGCATATACCGTCTTAGTAGAAATTCCTATCATGACTACTTCTCACTTTCACGATACTTACCCTCCCTCTCTACCAAGTAGGAAAGTAAATTTATTTGTTATAAATGCTTTTTATTAATTGAATGGCGTAGTATAGCTTACATCCTATACAAAAATCAAATATCGTTTCAAGCAAGGCAGCAGAAATCAATACTATTCCTACTAAAGAAGCAAGCGTATAAAAACCTGAAAGATACAGAACTACAAGTAAAAGTGAAGTAATAAAACCCATACCCAGTGCAAAACGCTTTGGAGATTCATCACAGAGTTTAGGTGTAATGTTCCATCTGTTGACCATCTGTTTTGCTATCAGATTCAAAAGACTCAATTCCGGTCTTCTTGATATCCTCACTGCAAAGTCAAATAAAAGTAAAAATGCAAAAAAAGCTTTACCAGTGATGATCAGTGCCAATGTAATGACAGCAACTTGAAAAGAGATGATACGTACCATGTTCGCATCTACTCTTTTTGTAGATATAGGACAACTCGGTGACATTTCAACTCCTTTTTTTCAGGCACCTCTAAATACCCTAGACTTACATCATATTTCGATCTTTCTTAATATTTTTTCAGAATCATACTGAGTGGGAGACAACACTACTAAGAAAAATCTCTATATCCTTGTCCACTATGCTTATCTAGAGTATTTAGAAATGCCTTTTCTCATTTCATATTAGCATTGTAACCAAGATTTTTTTTAATGTCAAGTAAATCTATTGATTTTATTTATTTTTTTTCAAAAATTATTTTTTATACTTGACCAAACAACGTCTACACAGTAACTACACACCTATTACGATATATTTCAAAAAATAAATTAAAGGTTCTAAGTGAATAAAATTCTGTATTTTGGTGAGGAAGTGAAAGGATATGATGTTCCCGTTCTTAATGAAAGAGAAGCAAGAGCAGGAGCAGGTATACTTTTTTTATTTGCAACGATATCATTCCTCAATGCATACCTTACCCATCGTTTTACTTTTACGCAAATCTTTGTCACAGTATTTATGGTTGACTTCTTTGTACGTATCTTTATAAACCCCAAGTTTGCTCCTTCCCTGATATTGGGACGTCTATTTGTGCAGCATCAAAGCCCTGAATACGTAGGTGCAGCCCAAAAACGTTTTGCATGGAGTATCGGGTTCATACTCTCTGTGATTATGTTCTTTATTATTGTGATCTTTGAATATATGACACCGATAAAAATCGCTATCTGTGTACTCTGTCTGGCATTTTTGTTTAGTGAAAGTGTATTTGGTATCTGTCTGGGGTGCAAAGTCTACCATTGGGTCTATCATAAGTCTCCACATTACTGTCCGGGTAATGTCTGTGAGATCAGATCCAAAGAGGAGATACAGAAGATCTCCAAGACACAACTTGCGATAGTTGCCGTCTCGTTGATTGCAATTAGTGGTCTTACCTATAAACTGGGAAAAAATATCGAGACCTTCCCAACAGAAAAAATGACCTGCCAGACAGGTAAATGCAGCAGCAGTAAATATAAAGGTTATTAGGACCGATGATTTCGTGCGAAAAAGTAATAAGTTAAATTAAGAAAATGGGAATAAAAAGAGTGTATTCAAAAGCCAAAAGGCTTTTGAAAATGGGATTATTTCAATCCAGCTACGTATTCAGCTACAGCTTGGATATCTTCGTCGCTCAATGCAGCAACTTGACCTTTCATCAGACCACCCATACCGTATTGGTTAAGTGTACCAGCTTTGTAACCGTTAAGTTGCTCTACAGTTTTAGCAGCATCCTGACCTTTGATGATTGCAGATTTGTTAAGTGCAGATTTTTCACCGTTTGCACCGTGACATCCTACACATTTAGCGTAGATTGCAGCACCATCAGCCATAAGAGATGTAGCACCAGCGAACAACATTGCGATTGCGATTTTTTTCATAGTAGTTCCTTTGATTATGTTTATTTTAAGACTGAATTATATCACGTCTATTTTTAAAAGAGACACCCGCAGAGAGTGTCTCATCGTATTCAGGCTTTCAGATTAGCAAGACGGAACGTTTCCTGAGTCAGATGCATACTCGTAAGCAAAGTCATAGACATCGTCAACATATTTTTCGTTGAGATTAAGACCCGGACAGATTTTTTCTGCTTCTTCTTTGAACTTACCAGCACCATGGATCTCTTCCCACTCATCCTGAGTATGTTTTTGAGCAAACTTAGCTCCAGAGAATCCACATGCAGCTTTCATTTTTTTCATATAAAGCTTTTGACCTTTTTTTACATCAGCAGATGCAGCTGTCGAAAGTACCGCTACACCAAGAAGTGCTGCCGTAGCAAGTTTCATTACATTGTTCATTTTCTTTCCTTTATGTTTGAGATGAATTGATATTATCAGTTAATTGTGAAACGATTGTGAAGAAAAACCCCAAAAAAAACAATTTATTCGTAAAATTGTTCCTTCACGTTACACTCAGACTAACACTTAGGGATGACACCGTCACTTGCATATTCATAAGAGAAGTCATACACGTGTTCCCACCAGGATTCCTTGATATCCTCGATCTTCAATCTGGGGCATATCTTTTTCGCCTCTTCTTTGAATTTCCCATTTTCCCAGAGCTCTTCCCATTCACCCTGCGTATGATGCCGGGCAAACTTCACACCGGAAAATCCACATTTTTTTCGAAACTTCTTTTTAAAGACCTTTTGACCTGTCTTGGAATCTGCCGAAACAACGGAAGTGGTACTTATCATTGCAAAGACCACTGCAAACATGACCAGCATTGCTTTTTTCATTCTTGTCCTTCCTCATCTTGATATCGTGATTGGATATAGTAACATGAAATACTTAAAAGTTATTATTTCTATAGATACTATTAATTTAGTTTTCCAAATACTTTGTACTTTTCCCAATAGATGTCGATCGCCTCTCTAAGCTCCTGATCACTGAGATATAATTTTTCTTTGATTCCGTAGGTATCGATAAAGAGATCGGACATCACCGAGATATGTTTGGAGGGATAACGCATGTAGTGGCGCAATGCTGCCTTAACCGTCTCTTCGCCGCTGTAGACCAGCAGGTAGTTTTTGAACATACCCTGCAGATCCGTCGGAAGATTCCTGTGACAGGGAACACAGTTGCGCTCATACGCATTGTCCGCGAAAACAACGAGACTCAATGCTATCAGGAGAAAAAGTTTTTTTACCATTGCAACACCATCCTTGTTCCTTGATCTTTTTCGGAAAATACCTCTATCTTTATACGGTACTCATCCAGTATCTTTTTGACAATGCTCAGCCCGATACCAAATCCCCCTTCGCTTTCGTTAAATCTCCGGTACCGGTCAAATATGAAAGCCCGTTTCTCTTCGGGGATGCCGACTCCGGTATCCCATATCTCCAGTCTGGCTTCACGCAGCCTGATCCCTACAACCCCGTGTCGTTTGTTATATTTGATCGCATTGGAGAGCAGGTTGTCGATCACCCGGGTGAGCTTTCTTCGATCCATCACGATCTCGGCATGTTGGATATCCATCTCATAAGTAAGCGCTTTGGATTGTACCAGAACATTGAAGTATTCTATCCTGTCATACAGCAGCTCTGCGATATCGATCCTCTCATTTTCATTCTCTCGCTCCTGCTCCAGCGTCAGGTAGGTCAGATCTTTATAGAGTATCGATACGGTTTTGGCAGCGATGTTGATACGGTTGAGCTTTTTTCTGTTGCTCTCTACCATGACCTCGGTATCCATCATCTCGATATTTGCCAGTATCGCCGAGAGTGGAGTATTGAGTTCATGGGTCGTGTCTTTGATGAAGCGGTCGAGCAGCATGATCGAATCTCTCATCGGCTTCACAAAGAGTTTGGCAAGGAAGTAGCCAAAGAAGAGAAAGAGGAAAAATGCTGCAGTGCCATAGCCCAATATCGTTTTAAGCAGATGATCATGCCATGCGCCATCATCGTCTATTTCGATGATCAGGTATTTTGCACCCAGATAGAAAATATCCAAACTTTTCACAAAATGGATCACTCCGTCCTTCAGATAGATCTCCTGAGTGAAATCAACCGATCGGTTCTTCAGGAGTGAAAAGATCTCTTTATGCTCGATATCATAGATCGCAGAACGGAAACGGGGGTCCCTGGGGTAGGTTCTCTGTTCATCAAAAAAATGGTGCAGCACTTTGAGGCGTTTGGTCTGTATATAGGCATATTTGGCCAGGTCAGCACGCTGGGCTGAGAGCATCAGCTCTTTATGCGCCTGGTAGTAGAGTATTCCCAGTGTCGAGATGACCATGATGACCAAGAGTATATAAAGAAAGAGAAACCTTCGTAGAGATTTTGTCTCACTTTTCAGTAATGAACTTGTAACCCTGTTTTTTAATGCTGACAATTCTATCTTTTCCTATCAATTTACGTAAGTTTTTGATGTAGGTACGCAGTGCAGAATCACTGGGTTCCTCGTCATAGCGCCAAAGATGATCAAAAATAAGCTCATGGGCAAGTATTCTCCCCTCATTTTTGACAAACAGTTTGAGCAGTGTTGCCTCTTTGTGACCCAGCGAGACAGGTTTATCTTCGATGATCAATTCATTGTTGGTGATATCATACGAGATATTTTCGGCTATCTTAATGCGCTCTTTCTCCCGGTGGAAAAACCCGCGTTTGAGCAGTGTCTCAACACGTATTTTCAACTCTTTAAGTGCGAAGGGCTTGCGGATATAGTCATCACAACCACTCTTAAAGCCTGCTTCCAGATCCTCAACGCTATCCATCGAAGTAATGTAGACCGCCGGTGCCGCCACCCCCTGTGCCCTGCTCTCTTTGAGCAGATCAAGCCCGTTGAGACCGGGAACATTGATATCAAGAAGCAACAGATCATACCTCCCTTCATAGAGCTTCTCCTGCGCCTCCTCGCCGTTATAGACAGAGACCACCTCATACCCTTCATCCTCAAGAAACTCTGTCACCGTTTCATTGAGATTTGTATCATCTTCCAGCAGCAATATCTTGCTCATTGTTCTCCTACACTTTTGTCTTTAAAACTCAATAGGCATCAAGGAAGCTGCTGATGGGAACAGCCAACTCCTCATCCTCTTCTCTTATAAATACTGGCTTACCCAGTTTTGCAGCCTTCCCGCACTCAGTGCGCCGCTGAGACGGTCAACCTCTTTCCCGCCCTTGAATACAATCAGTGTCGGGATGCTCTGGATACCGTATTGTCCGGCAAGCTGCTGGTTGTTCTCAGTATTGACCTTCAAAAACTGTGCTTTGAGCGGCATGGAGCGTGCTGCCTCTTCAAAGGCCGGGGCCATCTGCCGGCAGGGACCGCACCACGGTGCCCAGAAATCTACCACGACAGGGATATCCGAATTGACCACAAAAGTACCGAACTTCGCTGCATCCACCTCCACCGGTTTACTCTCCAGAAGCGAGTTTTTACACGATCCGCAGTTCGCCTTGCTATAACTCTCTTTTTTTGGAATGCGGTTCACTTTGAGACAATGCGGACAAACAACATTTACATTCATTGAAAAGATCCTTTTCCTCTTACCTCTCGTTCCCGCTCTCCCGAGTGGGAATGTCCCACGAAATACATGGGTACATACAGAGATAAAAAGTGCTGTTACCTATTATCTGTATAGCCAACCGATAAAGGAGGTGAAGCACTTAGGATAAGAGTAAATTTATACTATGTATGTATTATAGCAAATAAAGTGAATACATATTTAATAAAGGATTTGAAATGGCTATCAGAGAACTTGTCGTGGGTGGCGGATGTTTTTGGTGTACGGAGGCGGTATTTGAGCTTTTAAGGGGTGTGCATGACGTGGAGAGCGGCTATGCCAACGGGCATCTGCCAAATCCTACCTATCGGGATGTCTGCAGCGGTGATACCGGCTATGCAGAGGTGGTGAAGATCACCTATGACGACACTGTCGTCACGGCAGATACGCTGCTGGATGTCTTCTTTGCCACACACAACCCTACGACACTCAACTACCAGGGGGCAGACCACGGTACACAGTACCGCTCCACGATCCTCTACACCGATGAAGAGACCAGAGAGGCTGCGGAGGTTGCCATGGAAGCCGCACAGGAAGAGTGGGATGCCCCGATCGTCACCAGGATCGAGCCGCTGGAGAACTACTACAAAGCCGAAGCCTATCACCAGGATTACTACCAGCAAAACCCTATGCAGGGCTACTGTATGGCAGTGATCCCGCCGAAGCTTCAGAAGCTCAAGGCGAAGTTCGGGAAAGAGGTGAAGTAAACTCTCCCTCCCTTGCCCACTAAGTGTAGACTTTATCGTAGGGTAAACCTTCCAAATCCCATTCGTATTGAGCCTATCGCACCCTCTCCAGCTTGTGGGACGGATAATATAGATGAGATCGTGAGCAAAAGTTAATTTTTTATTCCCTGGGCCATCACCTATGAAGAAGGTGAAACGATACTCTAGTCCTCAGTGAAAATAATCTTCATTATGTCATAATATAAGCTATATGTTTCCAAAGGGGAAGATGGAAGCAAAAAATAAGGGTCTGGTAAACTTTACCCGATTTTTTATTCAAATTTAAAGAGGGTTTTCTCTTAAACTTTTTAGCATTATAGCATACAAATCTTTACCCCTATG
>JACXUO010000010.1 GCA_014763885.1 Campylobacterales bacterium | reverse complement strand
TTTACCCTCTGAAATATGCGAACGATTGTAATACTTGTTGAATGCCCTTCTGCTCATACTTTAAGATACCTTTTTGGTTCTTAAAGTTTACCAGACCCTGTTCATTTTCAGAATTGCCGGCTGGCTAAACCCATAGGCAAGCACAAAACGTATCGCCAACAAAATGATATTACGCGGATACCCAAATAATACCTGCAATTCTCCCATAAACTCCTTCATCCCTGCTCCTTGTTTATGCATCGCTCAAGAATAGTATACACAATGGTAAGTGTAGTATCTATGTACCAGGTATTGCGCTATGATAAAAAATACTATAGTATACTTTGCTATGGCAATAGAGCAAACAACAATCACACTACCACCGAAACCGCGAGGCTTTCATCTCATCACAGATGAGATCGAAGAGGCACTGGATGCTTTCACTTCTGTAGAGAACGGACTGCTTCACCTCTTTATCAAACACACCAGCGCCTCTCTCAGCATCAATGAAAATGCCGATCCTACGGTACGAGAGGATATGGATCGTTTTTTCAGTGATATCGCGGATGAGAAGCCCTACTATATCCACACCTACGAAGGTGCTGATGATATGCCCGCACACATCAAAGCATCGCTCCTTGGGAACTCACTGACAATCCCGATCACCAACGGCAGGATGAATCTTGGAACCTGGCAGGGAATCTATCTGGGGGAACATAGAGAGTATGGCGGAAGCCGGAAGATAGTAATGACAATGTATCGTTAATAGATATTTTGTCAGAGAAGTAAGAAAATGGAGTTAGCAGGTAGCCCCGGTATCAAGAAGTGATCTGCTTCTCAATACCGATAAGAAATTTCAGGCTTCCAGTTTTCGATTGCGTGCCGCAAGCAGTGTCAGTACAAAGAGTCCCGCGACCGCATAGTAGACCCACATCGGGATCGGTACCGGGTCACCTGCTGCATAGGAGTGAAGCCCGGAGAGGTAGTAGTTGACCCCAAAGTAGGTCATGATGACCGTCGAGTAAGACCACAACGCCGCGACATTGTAGACAAACACCGATCTGAGTGCCGGTATGAAACGCAGGTGCAGTACAGCCGCATAGATCAGGATCGTTACCGCCGCCCATGTCTCTTTCGGGTCCCAGCCCCAGTAGCGTCCCCAGCTCTCATTTGCCCAGACACCGCCCAGGAAGTTCCCCACGGTCATCAGGATCAGACCGATGATCAGTGCCATCTCCGACAGGCTGGTCAGCTCTTTGATCGCACGATCGATATCGGCACTCCCTTTCCCTCTGATGATAAAGAGGATCAGCACCAGCAGTGCAAGGATCGATCCGAGTCCAAGGAAACCGTCACCGGAAATGATCGTCGCAACATGGATCATCAGCCAGTAGGATTTGAGTACGGGCACAAGGTTGGTGATCTCGGGGTTGATAAAGCTCAGATGCGCCACACCCATCGTGATACCTGCAAGTATCGCCGTACCGGCCAGGGCAAATGGGGATTTTCTTGCAAGAAGCAGACCTGCCAGGACTGTCGAGAGCGCTATAAATACGATCGATTCATAGGCATTGGACCACGGTGCATGCCCCGAGATATACCAGCGGATCCCAAGCCCGATAATATGCACGACAAATGCTGCACTCAATACCCCAAGAGCGATACGCATCACCCACTTCAGAGAGAAGCCAGGTTTGAGGATATTGATGAAGGCGAGAAGCAGCAAGATCACACCAAGAAGTATATAAACAGGTACCAGTTTTCCAAAAAGTCCCAACATATTGTATTTGATCTCCATATCGATATGTTTTTGGCTGGGTATCACCTCTTTACCGAACGTCTCCTGGAACTTGGCAAGAAGATCGAGGCCACGATCTGCTTTGCTCCACTCACCCGATTCCGTTGCAAGATCGACCTGTTGGAAATAGTTTCCGATCATAAACTGAAGCATCTCGGCATCTTTGGGATCAAACTGCTTCAATGCTTCCAGCGGAGCAAGCCATTTGTTATTCTCATCCCTCGGTTTGGGGAATATCTGCAGCAGAGAACCGGTAAAAACCATATAAGCGACATTGACACGTTCATCGATCTCTATCAGTTTTTTGTCATACTGGCTCTGTTCCAACGGTTTTTTCCGTGATGCACTGCTGATATCATCAAAGAGTTTATAGCTGTTGTCCGCTTGATTGAAAAAGTCAGAGAACTTTGCAAATTTCGTATCTTCGGGAAGTCCGAGTTGAACCGCAATCTTCGGATGGCCGATCTTGATGATCGGAAGTTCCTGGTAAAGCTCAGGATTGATGGTCATTCCAAGAAAGACCTGTGCTGCATGCAGACCGAAAATGGAAGATTTTCCTGATATCTTCGCCACCACCTCATGGGCCATCGTATCTACCGGTTTCATACGCCCCTGAAAATCCTGTACGGTCAAGCGGGCAAACGCTTTTGCATGTGTTTTATCGATCGCCGAGACTTTGGCCTGTGACTCCTTGTCGATCACCGGGGTTGCGGCATCCAGTGTCGGTGAAGAAGCCATCATCCCCGCTATCAGCAATACCGCGGCACCCTGCTGCAGTTTTTTGGTTTTATTCAGCAGTTGTATAAATCTGCCGTTTTTGATAAAGAGACTCCAGAACATACCTATGGTCAACAGGATGTAACCGATATATGTCGGCAGCGTACCGGGATCATGGTTGACCGAGAGTACCGTACCCTTCTCGTCGGGGTCATAGGAGGACTGGAAGAAACGGTAACCCCTGTGGTCGAGTACATGGTTCATATAGATCGCGTAAGGCTGGTTAATCCCTTTTTCTTGATCGATCAAGGTGACATCGCTTGCATAGGAAGAGGGGGTCATGGAGCCGGGATAACGCTCAAGCTTGAAGTCATCCAGCTTGATAGCAAACGGCAGGTTAATGATCTTGGCTCCTACTCTCAACTCTATCTTCACCCCGTTCAGTTCGATCTGATGTATTTTACCCGTTTCATCTTTGTAAGGTGTCACCGTAACGATCCTGTTTTCATCGCCTACACTCACCTTAAACTCCATAAACTCAGGCTTGCCTGACTTGTTCTTCAGCCCATCCGAATCAACCACAAGCCGTGCGTTTGGATGGATTGCTTTCAGTACGACTGCGTTATTTCCAAATTGGTACAACATACGTTGCTTGAAATCATTGATACCCGGTGCCAACTCCCCCTGGCTTCTGTCATTCATATTCAATGTTTTGATGATATAGGGGAATGCTACGGTAAACCCATCCTCACCCTCGTTGATCACAAGTGTCGGTTTTCCTTCTGTCGGTGCGGTTTCATAAGCGATGTCAAACTCATCGAACGCCTTGAGCTCTCCCTTTGCGATGTAGTAGATCTCCCCTTTTTTTCCCGTAGAGATCTTCAGCTCCAGTATCTTTTTGCCGTTTGCATCCTCGACGATCTTTTCATGGAACGTAGGGAAATAGCGCAGAAGTTCGACCTCTACCTGTTTGTCTCCCGCTTTGAGTGATTCATGGAGGTTGTTTTTGGTCATGCTTGAAAGGTATAGCTCTTTTTCGAGTGTTGCACCCTTCTCTCCATCAGTAGCAGCCACCTGCAGGAGCTTGACATTCGAGACCATCACATTGCTCTGATGCCCTTCACGGATATGCAAGATACCCTCATATCCTATATAGCGTGTAATCAGCGCACCCAGCGCGATAATAAGAAAAGAGAAATGGAAGAGAAAGACAGGAAATTTGTTTTTATAGGATTTAAACTTTAAAATATTGTATGTCAGTACAAGAACAAAATAGACTAGAAATGCTTCGAACCATTTCGCTTTGTAGATCAGTGCCTGAGCAGTCTGCGTCCCGTAATCATTTTCAATAAAGGTCGCTACACCTGCAGTGACCCCAAAAATAAACAGGACCAGGACGGCCATTTTCATAGATAGTAGTTGTTTCAACATACGATTCTCTCCATTGCCAAGTAATAATAATAAAGAGTGATTATATCTGATTATTTTCTAACGGAAGGTTAATGAATGGATAATAGGATAATAATAAAATCTTATCCTCTATTAAAATAGCAGATTGACACAACCTCAAATGGTTGTATATGCTTAGAAGAGTGATAGCTCTCTTCATACAGACAATGGATAGTTTAAGAGTGTTTCACTTTTGAACAGTAGACCTCTGCTCTCTTTTTATAAGACTCAAGCGTAGCAGCTGCCAAATCATCGTTTCTCATATTCTCACGATACTTTTCAGCTTTATCTGTAAAGAGTTTGCAAAGCCTTTGATCTTCCTGCTGTTGCATCTTTTCCGCCTCTTTTGTATCAGATTCAAAAAATCCGGCAACCAAAGAAGAGACCATAAGTAAAGTTGCAAAAAGAACTCTCATTCACTCTCCTTCTCCTAAAAATATTTATACATTATAATCGTATAAACTTAAAATATTTTTATAAAAATAATAAACAAAACTTATTTTTTTCTTAACTCAAAAGTTGCCTCTTCTCCTAAAACAGGATAAAAATAACCAAATCCAAAATCTTTATCCGTGACGATCTTGCCATGGGCTACCACCTGATCACCGGCTTTTAACTCCGTATGGGAGACAGTAAAAACAATATCATCGGTTAATTGCTCTTCATTTCCTGTACCATCTCCCAGATGCACCCAGTCTCTTTTCATAATATCGTGTGATACTTTATAGACTCTAGCGCTTAGCGATACCTCCTTGCCTTCCAGGTGTTTTCTGAACTTATGGAGCTCTTCGACCGTATAAGAGGGTTTTTCTACAAAATCAACATCGACAAGTTCTGCCTTCTCATCTACAGGCTTTTGCTTCACTGCTGCTTTGAGGCTGACGAACTGTTCGGGTTTTTGTGCCAGGTAGACCTCATTGGCAAAGACGATCTCATCAAATACTCTATCGAGCTGTTTACTTTTAAATGCTTTCATTACAGACCGGGTATCATAACCGATCATATCCCCTGCTTTTACCGGTGCTTTAGCGATAGCAACCCATCTCTCACTACCGTTCTCATCTACTCTCAGGTAATCATACCCCATCACATCGATCACCTCCAGTACTCTTGCATAAGATATCTCTGCTTTTTTATCCATACGGTTCTCTGCAATACCGAAGCTTGCAACCAATGCCAATGCCAATAGAATTTTTTTCATATTTCTCTCTTCTCTTGTATAATTTGTATCTATTATACATTATCATTATTAATTAGTTATCAATATTACGATAAATAAGTTATATATAATCATATTTATGTAACATTCCTTTATCAATAAATCCCTGGAGCTTCCATGTTGTCTAGACCCTTCTTTTACACTCTACTCCTGATGAGCCTTTCTCATGCAGAACGCTTTACCGAATATTTTGAGAATGGCATCATCAAATCTGAAATCGAATATAAAGACGGTACACGTACTGCAACCGAAGAAGGTATGAAAGAGGGAATGGAGAAGATCTATCATGACAATGGAAAAATCGCCTATACGGTAAAGAATGTCGATGGGAAAAGAGAGGGGGACCTGAACTGGTACGATAAAGAGGGGAATCATATTGAAATCATGCCTTACAAAATGGGGAAACGTCATGGTACCAATAAACTCTTCTATGATAATGGCAGACTTAAAAGCATCGTGACCTATGTCGATGACAAAAAAGAGGGGACAGAAAAGTTCTACTTCAGTACCGGTGTCTTGGCCCAGGAGAGCCACTATCAAAACGGCAAAAAAGAGGGTGAAGAGAAAGAGTACGATGAAGAGGGGTTAGTTCAGAGTATCGTCACCTATAGGAATAACTATAAAGAGGGTACCAAAAAGTGGTTTGATCAAAACGGTAAAGTGATAAAAACCGAGCTTTATAAGATGGACAGACCCCTGAACCTGATGAGAAAGATTCAAACTTCCAAGAATACAGAAATCATTGAGGAGTTTAACGCATTGGACTTTAACCCCAAAACCAGAAGACCGGAGTAGCACTCCTTCACTCCCCATACTCTTAGCTTTTCATTTTTATTATATATTTTTTTATTATAATATAAATATATTTTATTTATATATATAAAATATAGCTTAAATATAACATTAACTGTGATAATATTACAACCTTAGGGGATATTTAAATAAAGAATCTTTTAAATATTCCCTTGACGAAATCAAAAAAAGGGAGAGAACATGATTGGAAAAATAGTACGGTCAGGTTTGGCTTCTGCGCTGGTCATTGGTGCCGCGTATGCTGCTAAATCAGATTATCCTATGAATCCTCCATTTGCATTGGACAAACTGGAGAAAGTAAAGATCAATGGAGATGAGGGTTTCCAACCAAAACAAGACTATAGCATGTTCGTAAACTACGAACTTGGTATGCACTGTGTTGGGTTTGAGATGAGTTACTGTTGTGTGATTCCGCCATACAACTCGATTCAGTCTCAAGCCATCCAAATCGGGAAAAACGGGGAACTGCCCAAACTTCTTACACCGGATGACAAGGTAAAACTTTACTATAACACGAGAGACAACTCATATAGTGAAGGAAACAAGATGAAGTACTGGTCTGTACCGAAAGATGTTGACGGTGACGGACACTTTGACAGCCCGGGTGACAACGTAGCAAACTATGTATGGAAACACCTCTTTATCTACAAAGACCTTGAGGGGACGATACCTGCAGGTGTGACAGAAAAAGACAGACTCCATATCGGACAAGAGATTAAGGTGAAAATCGATGCGGGTCCATCCGGCAAACCGGTATCCGGCGGGTATATGGACTATGTAGGGAAACACGGTGGTAACATTGTGATGACTGATACCCTTGTACCACCTGTGAAAGATGTCAAACTTGTTTTAACCGCTTCTCATCTCTGGGATGCATTGGGACTTCCATTGACTGCCTTCAATGACAGTACAAGAAGGGGTACGATCCGTTCCGTTACAGAGAAAGATTTCCAACCGTTCCAATACTCTCAGGTTGCACTCCATGACAGTACAGGTAAAGCGATGATGGATAAAGAGGGTAAACCTTACCAGTACTTTGGTACGAACCCGGTAGATATCCCTAACTGTTATGCCTGTCACTCCAGAAATGGTAAGGCAGCACAGATGGCTAGAGATGAAGGCCTGAAGCAGTCTGATGCTGAATATGAATACTGGAAATCCTACCCGGATGAGAGTGAGTATATGGCGAGACTTTCCGAGGCTTCGATCAACATTCTTTCACTTCATGATGCACACCACGGTACGACATTCCTAAGCGACTACAGATCAGATGCACCGGGTAACCGTCTGGGTAAAACAGGTGAGGTTAACTGTGCAGACTGCCACGGGGACAACGTATCAGGAAACCTGCAAGAGCCTAGACCGGGTGCGACAGGTTACAAAACAGTGAAAGCAAAACCACTGAGTGAGGCAATCCATGGATTCCACCTTGCAATGGTACCAATGCCGGATGCAGCAGGCAGATCACAATCATGCCAGTCCTGTCACCCTACGCACTTCCAGAACCCTAACATGAACGATGATACCAACCCGTTCCGTGTAACAGACAGATATGGTGAAGGTAGATTCTCCAAAGGTGATATCAGAAAATCAGGCGGTGGATGTTATGTAAGACGTGATGCACACTCCAACCCGGATGCGAAGCCTCCATTCTTCCTCAATGCATATGGTAAATGGCAGCTTGAAAATGTTTCTATGAAAGATGAGCACGGCAAACCGTCAAAAGAGATGAGAGGTCTCTACTGTACGAACTGTCACACAAAAGTGGCTCAGGCAATGTATGCCTATGATGATATCACGCATGACAGTATGCAGACAGGGAAAACACTGAGAAACAAATCGCTTAAAGAGATCGTCAAAGAAGTGGCAGGCGGTGATATGAAAAAATTTGCTGCGCTAGCAGATCCAAAATCAACCGGCGATAATGAAGTACTCAAATACTACAGCGAGCACAAGTCGGCGACACTTGTCAAGAATGTTGGCAAAGACGGTAACCTTGACCTGAAACCATGGAACCATCCAAAAGGTGGAGAGGTACCGTATAATGCAGCTTCTGGTGGTGATGACTGGTGGCTGTCGGCAGCTGAACCACACTGTGCGGACTGTCACGCTGCACCGTTTGTAGAGCAGAATACAGAGGGGAAATACTTCCCGATCGACCAACCGAACAAGTATTCACTCTACAGATACTCCAAAGCACACGGAAATATCGCATGTCAATCCTGCCACGAGTCTACACACGGACTCTACTCTACAAGATATGACGGCGAGAGATCAGTGGATATCACAACGCATGAGCAGGCGCTTCAATACTCACCGGATGGCAAGTATACAGGTCCTGTCACATGTGCGGCATGTCACACAGTCAATAAAAACGGTGTACCGTCACAACTCAAAGGTACGGCATATGAAAATGACTACTGGGCATCCGTGACACTTGCACACTTTATGAGAGAAGGTGATCAAAAACTTTCAGTCAAAGAGCTTGTGGAAAAATACCCATACAAAAAATCCAGCCAAATCGTAAAAGAGAGCTGGAAATAATCTACTATCCCCAGAATTTTCTGGGGATATCCTATCGTCGATTCTTATCAGGTTCCTACCATGTTCATTGAGTTTATTGGACTGCAAAATCCTATTTGCCATTCCATAGTGGATAGCAGCCATATCATTGAAAATTTTACAGCAAAGGAGAAGCAATGAAATATTTTTACTGTACACTGATGATCTTTCCTCTAGCTATACAACAGAGTGTTGCCCAAAGTGATCAATTCCTATGTGCTGATCCGGGAAACTATGTTGTCGAGAATAGTGCCCAGAAATCAAGCTACGAAAACTGCAAACGCAATGGCATGACCTACTGGTACGACGACAGAGGAAAGATCAAGTCTGCGGTCAATTTCAAAGAAGGGAAAGAAAACGGTACCTATATCTCCTACTATGACAACGGCAATAAAAAACTGATCGTTGATTTTATCGACGGACAGAAACACGGTCTGCAGCAGATGTTTTATGATAACGGACAGCTTGGCTCTGAGGTTAACTATGTGATGGGTAAACGGGAAGGGGTCATGACCGAATGGGATGAAAAGGGATACAAATCTTCTGAGGTCTTTTATAAGAACAACTACAAGGTCGGTATCAAAAAGTATTTTGACCCTGAAGGCAACGTGATCAGAACAGAAGAGTATAAGATGGATAGAAACCCGGTCATGCAGAAGCTCCTCAAAGAGAAACGCAAAGAGATCATGATCGATCTTTCCAAGTACGGTCTGATGCCAAAAGATGCACCAGAGGAAGAACGAGTGAGATAGTAAACCTACTCACTCTCTTATCTTCTCGAAGATCTCTCTTCGGTCTTTCTCTATCACCACATCAGAGGTCTGTATCCTCTTTTTAAACTTCCTGTAGAGTGTGATCTGCAAGGCGATTCCTATCATCCCCAATAATGAAAGGTAGTAAAAAAGCCACTTCAGATCCATCCCGAAATAGTCGAAAACAATCGCACTCAATCCTCCTCCAAGAATCGCCAGCGAGATGACAAAAGAGCGTATCATCAAATAATCTTTCAACCCGACACCCTCGCCATGCATGAAATCCACCGTATGTACCCTCACGATCTCAAAAGTGATCCCCTGGATCGTAAAAATAGAAAGTATGACATAGGTAAAAACTACTGCAGACCATTGGTAAAACATATAGCTCATAATCTGAACGATATCAAGTATAATGGCAAATAGATAAATATTGTAGATCCTGGTGTGCTTGAAAAGAGGCTGAACAAATCCGTCCAATGCACCGATCAGCATGTAGATACTGATCATATATACAGGAAGATATGCTCCCTCCAGCTTCGTCACAAAAGGGAGTATGACCCAATCTATATAGGTAATGATATAGAGTACGATCACCTGTATCTTCAAAAACCTGCTTTGACTGATTTCATGAAACATATTTTTGTAGTTTGTAATCGGCATGATAACTCACAAAATTGAGATACCAAATCATACTACAAAAATGGCAGAATGCATCAAGGTTTGATACTTTTTACTTCAACTCGCCCCAACTATCTCCAATGCTTGCCGAACAGACAAGCGGTACATTCAGCGTCAACACACTCTCCATCGTGTGGACAAAGCGTTTGACGATCTCATGGACCTTCTCCTCTTTTACCTCGAAGATCAGTTCATCGTGGATCTGAAGCAGCATATATGCGTCCAGTTCCTCTTCTTTGATCATCCTGTCGATCTCAAGCATCGAAAGTTTGATAAGATCGGCTGCGCTCCCCTGAAATACCGTATTGACAGATTCACGCAGCATACCGGCCTTTTGCATCCCGTTGGCATTTTCATAATCAAAAATGCGTCTGCGCTTCAGGATCGTCTCTACATAGCCGTCTATTTTGACATTCTCCTGAATACCCTCTATGAAACTTTTTACTGTAGGGAAAGAAGCAAAGTAACTTTTGATCATCTCTTTGGCTTCATTCATCGTTACACCGGTATCCTCAGAGAGCTTTTTAGGCCCCATACCGTACAACAGTCCGAAGTTCACGGCCTTAGCCAAGTGTCTCTTCTCTTTTGCAAGCTCTTCGCCAAAGAGCCTGACTGCCGTTGCCAGGTGGATATCTTCACCTTGATTAAAGGCATCCATCAAGGCTTTATCTCCAGAGAAGTGTGCCAAAAGGCGAAGTTCTATCTGTGAGTAGTCGATACTCACCAGTTTATACCCCTCTTTGGCAACAAACGCTTCCCTTACAGAGCGCCCAAGCGCTGATCTTACGGGGATATTCTGCAGGTTCGGTTCTTTGGAGCTCAACCTTCCCGTAGCTGTCCCTGTCTGGATAAACGAGGTATAGATACGGCTGTCTGGATCCTGTTTGGCAAGTTTCAGCAGGGGGTCAACATAGGTAGAGAGCATCTTCTGGTTCTCACGGTACTCCAGGATCTTTCCGATCACTTCATGTTCATCAATGAGTGATTGAAGGACTGCTTCGTTGGTAGAGTAGCCTGTCTTGGTCTTCTTCCCGCCTTTTAGCCCCAGCTTGGCAAAGAGTATCTCCCCCAGCTGTTTCGTTGACTTGATGTTAAATTCGCTCTCTGTCAAGGCATAGATCTCTTCGGTCAGGTTGGCAAGTCCGCTGCTGAGATCTTTTTGAAGTCTTTTCAGGTGCTCCTGGTCCACCCTGATCCCGAGACGCTCCATTCTGATCAGTACGTTGATAAAGGGATATTCGACCTCTTTTGCCTCTTTGAGCAGCGGTGTGAGGGATGCGAGCTCCATTTTCTTTTTAAGTGCAAAGTAGAGCAGCCTGGTCATCCACGCGTCCTCAGCGGCATAAAAGGTTGCCTCCTCTATCGGCACGGAAGAGAAATCTTCCCCCTTTTTTACCATCTCTTTAAAGGTTTTCATCTCATACTTGAAAACCTTTTCCGCCAATGCATCAAGCCCTACCTTGGTTCCCGGATCGCTCAGCCAGGCCATGATCATCGTATCCGCATAGGGGACCATCTCCTCAAAGCCATACTGGTGGTAGAGCAGAGAGAAATCAAATTTCAGATTTTGTCCGACGATCCTGTGCTTCAGCAGTCTCTTCAATGCCTCTACAGCATCGGCTTCATCCACCTGTGCTTCTACCCCCAGATAGCTGTGTGCAACCGGTACATAGTAGGCCGTCGTATCATCATACGAAAAACTGAACCCCACCATCCTGTCGGATTTGGTATCAAGCCCTGTTGTCTCTGTATCAAAGGCAACAACACTCTCTTCATCGATACGTTCGATCACTTCAAAAAGTTTCTCTTTCGTATCAAGCGTTACCGCCTCAAAGCCCAGTACATGTCTCGCCTCTTTGGAGACCTCTTTGACCTCACACGTTGCCGGTTCGCCTACACGCGCTTTTCTGATCGCCTGGTTCATCTCATATCTTTGAAACTCATCCAGAAGGCAGCTCAGGTAGTTTTTGTCCTCAAAGAGAAAATTCTCCAGCTCCAACGTTTCATAGACATCATCGCGCATCGTGACCAGGTCACGGGAGAGAAAAGCACTCTCCCTGCTTTCGGTGAGAAGTTTTTGGATACGCGGAGTTCCGCAGTTCTCAAGATCTTCATAAATCGCTTCAAGCGTACCGTACTCGTTGATCAGCTTGCTCGCACCCTTCTGCCCTATCCCTTTGACTCCGGGTACATTGTCGGAGCTGTCCCCCAAGATCGCCTGGAAATTGATAAAGTCTTTCGGTCTGACACCGAATTTCTCAATACACGCCGCTTCATCGACTTCCTTTTTTTTGACCGAGTCATACATGACGACAATGCCGTCATCTATCAGCTGATAGAGATCTTTGTCATGGGAGACAATACGCACCTTCATCCCCTTCTCTTTGGCGATCCGTGTCACTGTAGCGATCACATCATCGGCTTCATATCCTTCTTTGGAGAGATTGGCAAATCCCATCTTCTCAACCCACTCAATGGCAATAGGAAGCTGTTTGACCAGATCTTCAGGCGGAGCTTCACGGTGTGCCTTGTACTCCTCATAGACATCATTGCGAAAGGTTTTCCCCTTGCTGTCCAGTGCGAAGACCAGATAATCGGTATTGTGATCTCTATGCAGCGAATCAACAAAATTGACAAACCCGGTCAGAAGTCCGGTAGGAAAACCCTCTGAGTTACGGAGCGGCGGAAGTGCAAAGTATGAACGAAAAAAGAATCCGAATGTATCTATGATCGTAATAGTTTTCAAAATGAACCTTCAACTTTTTGTGTATTATATCGATAATTGCAATGAAAGAAAAATAGTTGCGGATAATGCCGGAGGAATCGTGGGCAAACCCATAAAATGCACCTTACAGGAAGATCATCACATGCTACGGCTAATCACTTTAAGGAAGAGAAGTCTATAATATATTCCAATTTGCAATGAGGATAAACAATGGCTGGTCTGCTTGGCAACAATGATGATATCAAAATCAGACCTCATGAAAAAAAGAAATTTCAGTCAGAAAATAACAGTTTCGGTAAGCAGGAAATCCGATATGAAGATACGCCTCTTTTCTTTCCTCCCGGATTGGAAAAGCTCTTTCTTCTCATCTATTGTGTCTCTCTTCCTTATATTGCAGGGCTTTTGTTCCTCTTTATCTATGTGGCAAAAAGCGAATACGAAACATTTTTGACCCTTGTCCAGGAGTCTTCGTTTTTCATGACATGGGCGATCGGGTATGAGATTCTCGCGGTATTGATACTGCTTTATATTGTCAAAATGGCGATCACTTTCAGCATCCAAAACAAGCCGGGTGCCAAGAAAAACTTTAAAAGGCCGGTATAAAACGACCTCGTTTATACCGGAAGAAGGGGTTATATTCCCAGCTCTTTTTTCAGGTATTCACCCGTATAGCTTCCTGTCTTTTTATACTCCTGCGCCAGTTGTTCCGGTGTCCCCTCTGCAATGATCAGCCCGCCTTTATTCCCGCCTTCAGGCCCCATGTCGATGATATAGTCAGCATTTTTGATCATATCGAGATTGTGTTCGATCACCACGACAGAATTTCCGAGATCTACCAGATGGTGCAGTACGCCTGTCAACCTGTCGACATCGGCAAAGTGCAGGCCGGTTGTCGGCTCATCCAGGACATAGAGTGTATTCCCTGTATCTTTCCGGCTCAGCTCCTTGCTCAGCTTGATACGCTGAGCCTCTCCCCCTGAAAGCGTTGTGGCATTCTGTCCGAGCGTGATATAGTCAAGCCCTACATCCTGCAGTGTTTTGAGCTTGACAGCGATTGAAGGTATCGCCTTGAAGAACTCCAGCGCTTCACCTACACTCATCGCAAGGACATCGGCGATCGACTTTCCTTTATAGTGCACCTCCAGGGTCTGCGCATTGTAGCGTGTGCCGTTGCAGGCATCACACTTCACCATCACATCAGGCAGGAAGTGCATCTCGATCTTGATCTGTCCCTCACCCTGGCATTTTTCGCAGCGTCCGCCCTTGACATTGAACGAGAAACGCCCTACTTTGTACCCTCTCAGCTCCGCCTCTTTGGTTTGGGCAAAGAGTTTACGTATCTCATCCATCACACCCGTATAGGTCGCAGGATTGGAACGCGGCGTACGCCCGATAGGGCTCTGATCAAGATAGATCACTTTATCCAGTGACTCCAGACCGTTGATCTCCACCCCGTCTACCTTGTTTACCTTTTTGGCATGATTGAGAAGCTCTCTGGCGACAGGGAGCAGCGTCTGCAGGATCAATGAACTTTTTCCGCTTCCGCTCACGCCTGTGACACAGACAAAATTATGGAGCGGTATTTTCGCACTGAGATGATGAATATTGTTCAGTGTCACATTTTTTATCTCTATCCACTTCTCCTGGGGTTTGTCATGCGGATAGGAGACATCCTTGCGTCCGAACATATAATCTGCGGTAAGCGTTTTTGCTTTCTTCAGTGCGCTGGTAGTGCCCGAGAAGACCACCTGTCCGCCGAACTCACCTGCACCCGGACCGATATCAACGATATGGTCCGCTGCTGCGATCGTCTCCTTATCATGCTCGACAACGATCACACTGTTGCCTTTGTCACGCAGTGAGACCAGTGTCCTGATCAGCTTCATCGTATCACGCTCATGCAGCCCGATGCTCGGCTCATCCAGTACATACATCACCCCGGTCAGTCCGGATCCTATCTGGGAAGCGATACGGATACGCTGTGCTTCACCTCCTGATATCGTACGCGCATCGCGACTGAGCGTAAGATAACCCAACCCTACATCATAGAGGAAGAAAAGCCTCTCATAAAGCTCTTTCAGGATCGAATCGGCGATGAGCCGCTGTTGATCATTCAGATGCGAAAAGCTCTTTTCATCCGCAAAGTAGGCATAGGATTTTTCGATCGGCATATCGACAATATCTGCGATATTTTTCCCTTCGATCTTCACTGCGAGCGAACGCGGACGGAGTCTGTGCCCCTGACACTTGTCACACACCTTCTCTGTCATATACTCGTTGAGATCTTTTTCCTCTTTGAACATCTCATGGGCGAACTTCACGACACCCGGCCATTCGCGCTTCAGGTGATGGCGTTTCCAGGTGAAATCCACCGTACCGCCTACCCCGTACAGGATCGCTTTTTGCTGGTGTTCTGCAAGTTCGCTGTAGGGTACGCTGATATCGATCTCGTTCTGTTCACAAAAAGCGTTAAGGAATTTCGTATAGTAGCTTTTGTTAAACCCGTACATGATCTTCACTGCGCCCTTGTCGATACTGAGATCCGGATCGATCACCTTTTTCAGATCGATGGCATAACGGATCCCCAGTCCGTCACATGCCGGACATGCACCCTTGGGCGAGTTGAAGGAGAAGCTCACAGGCTCCAGCGGTTCAAAACTGAGTTTACAGTCAAAGCAGGCCAGGTGTTCGGAGTAGTGCATATGCTGACGGTCAAAGCCTATCTCTTCATGATTCAATACCTCGATCTCTACCTCACCGAAACTCTCTTTGAGCGCCTTTTCCACATCCTGACCGATACGGTCCCTGCTCTCCTCTTTGACCACAACCCTGTCGATCACCACTTTGATCGTATGTTTTTTGGTCTTGGAAAGTTCGATCTCATCGTCAAGCCTTACCATCACCCCATCGATCATGGCGCGTACATACCCCTTGTGGCGGAGCGATTCGACCATATCGGCAAAGGTACCTTTTTTCTCTTTGACCAGCGGTGCCATAATGACCAGTTTCGCACCATCAGGAAGCCTGAGTATCTCTTCGATGATATCGCTTGCCGACATTGAAGAGATCGGCTTGCCGCACTCGTGGCAGTACTGTTTCCCGACTCTTGCAAAAAGCAGCCTGAGGTAGTCATAGATCTCGGTAATCGTACCTACGGTAGAACGCGGGTTTTTTGACGTGGTCTTCTGATCGATTGCAATGGCCGGTGTAAGCCCTTCGATCTTGTCCACATCGGGTTTCCCTACTCGGCCGAGGAATTGTCTGGCATAGGAAGAGAGAGATTCGATATAGCGCCGCTGGCCTTCTGCATAGAGTGTAGAGAATGCAAGCGTCGATTTTCCAGATCCGGATATCCCTGTAAAAACCACCAGTTTGTTTTTAGGTATTTCAAGGTCAATGTTTTTGAGATTATTCTCTTTTGCTCCAAAAACCTGTATCATATCTTTTTTTATGCTTGACATAGTTTACCTTATTAAAACCACATTTTATTGATCAGAATAACAATTGCTATCACATACATCACCAGCAGTGCAATCTTATGATGTGTAGATTTTACATGGTCTTTAAGCCATATACCGCCCCACACACCAACCATAGAAGCAATAGCGACGATCAAACCGTTTTCAAAGTCTATTGTTCCTGCTAACAAACGGCTTGACATACCTGCTACAGAAGAGAAGACAACAAAAAAGAGTCCTGCACTCACTGCCTTTTTTATAGGATAGTGCAATAAACCTACCAGTATCGGTGTCAATACGATCGATCCGCCTACTCCCAAAGTGATAGCAAAGATACCGATCACCAAACCTATAGCAAAAAGCACTGCTTTATTAATCGATCTTGTCTGGCTGTCATCTTCATGATGTTTCGCAGTAAGAAGCCTGAAGAGTGCAAAAAAGAGTAACCCGAGGAATAAGAACTCAAGGACCCTGTCGGCAATGAACTGGGTAACATATCCACCGATAAACCCGCCGACAAAACCGCCGATCCCTACCAATATACCGTCTCCAAGGATAAGAGAACCTTTTTTATGATTCAGATAGGAGCCGTATATCGAACTGAATACCATCTGAATAATAGAAATACCGATCGCATCTTTCGTTGAAAATCCTATAGCCAGTAGTATCGGCACAAGCATAGTCCCACCGCCTATACCAAAAAAGCCTGACATAGCACCGACCAGTATACCTACAGGTATGAGTTCCATCATCATCTCTATCTTACTCCATAAATTTTGTCTGGATTATAACATCTTTTATTAACAGCGCATTAAACTTCCAGGTATTTTCCGGGGTGCGGTGATAAGATATGATCAGCAATAAAGCAAATCAGCGGGGCCGGCTGATATAGTCCTGGGAGAAAAATGCTTCAGCGGCCTCCCGCATCTCTTTGGGGTCCTCAATACGGTTGACAAGGTCCCTGAATGCCGAAGCTCCGTGGAACCCCGCTTTCGAGTAGGTATGCAGATGTTTGCGGAACATGATCGCTCCGTAATACCCATAGTGTTCAATCATCTGATCAAAGTGCTCCAGTACCACTGCTTTGATCAGCTCAGGAGAGACCTCTTCCATCCCTTCTTTGATCTGATGGAATATCCAGGGTCTCCCTACTGCCGCACGCCCGATCATAATACCGTCAGCCCCCGTATGCTCCAATACCCATTTTGCTTTTTCCGGAGAATCGATATCCCCGTTGGCAATCACGGGGATCGAAACCGCTTTTTTGATCTCGCGGATCGCATCATAGTCCACAGGGGCCTTGTAGCGACCTGCGCGAGTGCGCCCATGTACCGCGATAAAGTCGGCTCCGTTATCCTCGCAGATTTTGGCGATCTCTGCAGGGTTCTTTTCGTTGAACCCTATACGGATTTTTACCGATGTATAGGGCTTGTTGGAGTACTTTTTGATCGTACGTATCGTCTCACCCATTTTTGCTAGATCCGTAAGCAGAGAAGAGCCTTGCAGGTTATTGACGATCTTGGGTGCGGGACATCCGCAGTTCAGGTCGATCACCGAGACATTCTCCAGGGTGTTGACATGCTCTACCGCCTGGCGCATCACTTCCTGGTCAGAGCCGGCAAGCTGAATACTGTAGAGATCTTCAAGCGGTGATCTTTCGACCATACGGTAGGTTTTTTTGCTTTGGTGGACCAATGCGTTGGAGCTGATCATCTCTGATACGGTAAGATCGACACCGAACTTCTTGACAACCGAGCGGAAAGGCAGGTCGGTAAAGCCTGCAAGAGGAGCTAGCGCGTAAAGCGTTTTACCAAAATCAATTGTAGCCATAGATTCCTTTTAATACTTTGCTTCTTTGCAGATCGTATGGATATTGATGATATCCTCCAGTTTATATCCGGTATTGGACTTTTTCAGCGTGTAGAGCGCCCTGAAGCGCATAAATTCGGAATCTTCCTGTTCATCCAGATATTTTCGGACCTCGTCCATCAGTTCATACTCGAAGAGAAGATAGAGATAGGCATACTGTGCCTTCGGATTTTTTGTCTGATAGCTGAAAAAGAGTGCCAGGTTATCATCAGGTGTAAAGAGTTTTTTTGTGATCTCCGCGATACGCAGGAAATCACTGCACGTAGGATTGACATGATCGATAAAATCTTTGAGTATCTCCTGGGAGATACCCATGTCATCATCCTGGTTTACACGTTTGAGCATGAGCAGAAGATTCTCGATGTCAAACAGCCTCGCATATTGTCTTGCTTTAAAGAAGTTCTCTTTTGCCGCAAAGATCTCAAGCGCTCTCTTCCGTACAGGCTCTGTAAACTCCGAAGAGGACTTCATCACCTCTTCAACGAACTTCGCATCTGTCTCCAGTCGGTTGAGCCTGTTCTGGATAAGATAGGGGTTCCCTTCATTAAAAACTTTTGCCAGTTTATGCTCTTTGAGATCGACATATTCGCCGCTTTGGATCTTTTTAAGGATGCCGGTGATCTTTGTCAGCCTGGGATTGAGCTCGGGTATGCCATCTTTCATTTGCAGATTGCTGCAGGAGAGTAAAGTTGCGGACTTTCCTATCTCCTCTACCAGATACTTCTGTTCTTTGGACTCGTTGAGCAAAGCCCAGTAAAGTGCATCATCCAGAGTCTGCGCATCTTTCTTCCAGCGGTTAAGGGTAAAATGATTTTTCAGTCCATATACCAGCATATGAAAAAATGTAAATAGATACAATATAAACATAGGCAACACCAACCACGCTGCTACAGGGAAATTCAAATTCACTCCCATCACTTCAACAACATAATGGTCAGCATTGACGGTATACGCCAAAGCCCCCACTATCATCATCAGTACGATCGTGGCAAATGTATATAAACCAAGCTTCATCTTCTACCCCTTCTACTTCTTACTTTGGCCTTTTTCGTTTATCTCCCGACACGTGATACAAAAACGGGCAAAATTTTTCACTTCCAAACGTTTTTTTCCTATAGGCTCTTCACACATCTCACAGATACCGTAAGTACCTTTTTTTATTTTATCCAAAGCAAGTTCAATTTCCGCTAATTCTTTGCGCTGTTGTGTCAAAATAGCACTGTCAACTACGGTTTCAGCAGATGCCGCCGCGAAATCCCCCTCGTCATTCAGTTCAAGATCACGCATCCCGTCCAGCTCAAGTTCTGTACCTGCAAGGTTTTTCTCGATCTGCTTTTTTCTCACTGCCAGCTTCTCATTGAAAGCCTGAAGTTCTTCCTTTTTTAACATCTTCCTCGTCCTATTTATGATATGGGTGGTTATGATTGATCGCCAATCCTCTAAATATCTGCTCAAGCAACACCACTTTCACTAATTTGTGCGAAAGCGTAATTTTACCAAATGATATTGCTTTATTACATTTGTTTAAAAAACCTCTCTCAAAGCCGTATGCACCGCCAATGTAGAGATTGACCTGGGTCTTATCCTTAAGCAATTTGGCAAAATCATGGCTGTCCACCTCTTTACTTGACGGATCAAGTGCGACATTATACCCACTGCCCAGATATCTCTCCAATGCCCTGGTGTATGATTTTTGGGCAGCTTCGGGTGAAATATCGTGTGCTTTTGCGATCTCTTTGTCAAACACCTCTATCACTTCTACCTGGGCAAAAGGCTTGGCAATCTTCTTGTAGTGTTCGATAAGCGGGGCATAGAGCGGCTCCTTCCCTTTTTTATCTACGATAATCACATTGATCTTCACCGAAAGTCCTGATTTTTTTTTGAAAGTATACACTTTTTAACCGTGAAATCAAAAAAAGAATACCCCCGCTTGAAAAGTGATTCTAATATTTTTCGAGTGGATTATACTTCACTGTCACCGCTTCAGAAAAGTTCGGAACATCGTCATAGGTAAAGACCGAATAGTACTTCTCTTTCTCCAGAGAAGCAAAGTTGTCATAGGTATAGGTATCCCTCCCTCCATAGAGCTTTACCCCGTCATTAAAGTGTTTCGGAGGATGGAAACTGTTACGGACGACATAATAGCCCTTGAGTGCAGGATCATCAACGTGATCCCAGCTCAACTTGATCATTCTATTCTCTTTGAGGATACGGAGATTCTCCACCTTGGCCACAGGATGACGGCGTTTATGGATATATTTGATCACCAACTCGGCATCGGAACCCCACTCTACGATCCGCTCTTTCACCCCGGCAGGGGAAGTCGGCTTGATCACAAGCTTGAGTCGTTTTCCTTCCTGATGCATCTGGTCAAGGATTTTTCTCGAGAATGTATCAAAATTGAAATATTGGCACTCTTTGGTGTCGAGGTCGGACTCTGCCACTTCATAGCCGAGATACTCGATCTTGTCACGATTTTTTATATCATTATACTCCCCCACTTCGTCAAGTTCGACCAGCTCAACACAATAGCGGATATCCGACTTGTTTTTAAAGCTGTTCGTGTTGTGAATGCGCAATGCACATTGGGTAATGATCGTGGTTTCATGATCGGGCAGTTGCGAAAGATCGAAATCCATATAGCCGTAGACTTTTTCTCCGGCTGCATCATAACCGCTCCTGAGCCCCTCACTGATGCGGTATCTGGAGATGGTATGCAGCCTCTTGGCCGGAAGTCTGATTTTCTCGGGCTCGACCGTATATTTGATATCAAGTACCGGACGATAGTGTATCCCCCCGCCGAATGTCCCATAGCCTATATCAAACTGCATCATCTGAGAATCCTCACCATCCGGGAGCTCTTTGGGGCCATCTATACGGAACACTGCCTGACCATTGGCAATCTCCTCTTTAAGCAACTCACACTCATGAGAACTGAACTCCCAGAAGTTCCATATCCCCTGGGTGAGATTCTGTGACTTGATCGCTTCGCCTATCACCCCTTTGGCTCTGGCGCTCTCTATCTCATGAAAATCACTGATCTCGCTGAAACTCCCGGGTTTGAGAAGCGAAAGGTTCCACTCGCCGTATTTTTCGATTTTAGCCGCCACACGGTTCATCGGATAGAGATAAAAACGTGCGGATTTGATGATGGCATTTTTCGGCAAGGCATCCAGATCAAAACTGATCACCGCGTCACAGACACCCCTGGACTTGCTGACTCCCGCAAAAAGCGAGTTGAGACCAAAGTGTGAACGGTTCTGCTCCTGGGTATACTCTCCCACATACCCTGTACCGTTTTTGACAGCAAAAAGAATTTTAAAGAACTCGTCATCTTCCAGCCATGTGCGCACTTTCACTACCGGAGCAAAGGGTGACTTGTAGCCGGTATGCTTATTGACCGCCCTGACCGTATAGTGATAGTTTGTGGAACTGGAAAGATCCGTATCGACAAACCTGTGCTCCCCCGCGATTCCGACCCGGGTACGCTCATTGCATGCATCCTTGTCCCTGCTGCTCCGATAGATCTCAAAAAAGATATCCTCCCGCTTTTCATACTTCCACACCAGTGTGACCGAAGTTGCATCTCTCTGCTCCAGCGTAAACCCGTCGACTCTTTTGGGTGCATCGCTTGAGTAGTTGACCACTTCGCAAAATGCCATCTTGAGCGCATGGATATTTTCGTTGATCGAACCGCTCATCACCTTGAGATAGTCAGGGATATTTTTGGTACCCACCTCAACGACGATTGCCAGAATCCCCCTGGAGTAGTAGTATTCGCGTCCGCTTCCGCTGATCAGTGCTGCAGGCGGTTTTCCCCTGTGTATGCCGTATTTGCGTCCGGTAGTCTTGTATATCTCTTCATTCATATTGGCACAGAGTGCATTCATGTCGGTACCGTCTATCTCCGATTCGTGCATAAACCTGTGTGCGGGGAAAAAGACATTGCCCTGCGAATGGTAGTCAAACGCGAGCGTAATGTTGTCATGTGCATCGACAAAGGCTTTGATCGCTTTGGTCTCGGCCTCGCTGAAGGGGTACTCCCCTCCATAGACATTCGAGCCTGTATTGTTCTGCCTGGTAAACCCTACGGAGAAGTTGCGGTTGAGATCGACACCGACCGTCCCGTCATGGTTCACACGCCTGTTCTTGCGCCAGAAAGAGAAATGGGTACGGGAATACTCATACCCGTCCGGGTTGAGGCAGGGAACCATGTAGATGGTCGCATTGTGAAGGTTTTTTTCAAGTGTGGGATCAATGAACCGGTTCTGCGCAATATCTTCGATCAGCTTAAGCGCCAGTTCATTACCGACCCACTCGCGTGCATGGACAGTTCCTGTATAGAGCATTGCAGGCTTACTATCCGCTTTTTCCACCTCATGGCTGATCTTCACCAGGACGATATCCCGCCCTTCATATGTCGTACCTATTTTGACCACCTTCAAAAGATCCGGATAGGCTTTTTCCATACTGTAAAGATACTCCAGACTCTCCCTATAGGACCTGTACTGTCGTTTCATCTGCTCCCTTTGATTCGTTGAAGTGATATAGGTCAAGGATCACTTCCAGCGACCCTCCCTGTAAAAAAAAGTCTCTTACGCCTAGAGCCTGTTTTTAAATAAACTCCATACCTCGTTGAGTTCTCTAAGCATCTTCTTCTTGAACCATACGAACTCTTTTTTGAGCATCTTTGGAGCATTTTCAAGCAGTTCGACCAGCTCAGGCGCATCATACTTCTCCAGGATCTTTTCCGCCTTTTTCCTGCCGATCCCCTTTACCGACATCAACACTTTTTTTATCTCCTCTTTTTCGATGAGCAGCACGGACGCTTCGGACTCCCCACTCTCATCCGAACCCTCTTTGTCAAAAGGTTCAGGAGATTCCTTTGTTTCTGTCTGCTTCACAGCTTTGCCGTAGTTGTCCTGGAAATTCCAGGTTTCGCTCGGCCACTCTTCGTAATCTCTCTCTTCTGTAGAAAGCATCGGGTAAAGCGAGTCGAGTTCATGCAGGAATATCTCTCCCTCTTCTGTCTTCTTCACCTTCCTGTCAAGAAAATAGGCGCCGTCATAACTCGGTGTGTAACGGCCAAAGGTGATATGGCGCAGGGTTCGGAGTACGGAGCTGTCCATCTTGCCGAGCTCTTCCCAGTTAAAGAGCGGGATATTCGGCAGGGGGAACCTTCCTTCGGAAAACTTCCACATCAGGTACTGCCCGATCCAGTCACGGATATAGGGAAAGGCCGCAAATGCCGTAGCACATTCGAGTATCCGGTATCTGCCGTCTTTCCCCACAGCGACATCGCATGCCCAGTACTCCGCATTGGCCGCTTTGGATACCCTGACGGCCAGATCAAGAAGCTCCTTGGGGACATCCATATAATCCATGGTACCTCCCTGGCTTGTATTGGTCAGCCAGGCCCCTTCAGGCGGTCTTCTCCAGAATGCACATACCGGTTTGTGTCCGATAAGCATCACTCGGACATCGGCTGCCATCGGGATAAAGTCCTGCAGATACTGAGGATAGTACTTCTTCTGCGCAAAGAGTGCTTTTGCCTCCTCTCTGCTCTCTACCTTGTGTACAAAATATCCCCCGTAATTGGAGGGACCGTAACTTTTTTTGATGATCTTCGGATAGCTTGTGGTTTCGATAAACGCTGCCGCTTTGGCCTTGTCATAAAAGATATAGGTCTTTGGCACAGGGATATCATACTTCCACGCAAAACGCGTCACATTCTCCTTGGACTTGTTGGCAAACTGTGTATCCAGCGAAGGCACAAACTGCACATCCGGCAGTTCTCTGGCGATCTCCCTGAAGGTCTCGTAGGCGGTCGCGGGGATATTGCCGATCAGTACATCGATCTTTTTACGTTTTACCTCTCTGATAAAACGCGCCTTGTCGTTTTTCCAGTGATAGACCACGCGCTCTATCTTGTCGGGCCATCCCCTGAAATTTGAGTGGTCAAAAAATCTCAATACATGATCAAGGTAGAGAAATCCAAGTTTCGGTAATTTTTTTTCCTTCATTTTCTTTTCTGCCATATACTATCCCTTTCCTTTAGCGTTTTTACAATGATTGATTCAAACATATTGCCCTCGGCAGGCGGTTACTGTCTGGCTGCTGTCCTTCTGTCGATCAGATCTACAATCAGGTCGATCTTCTTCTCGTTGAAGTCCAGCCCCATCTTCTCCTGTTCGGGTGTCGCAAACGCGGGGATACCGTTCACCTCAAGGACCACATACTCCTCTTTTTCCTGATCATAGATGATATCCACACCTGCGATATCCGCACCGCAGATTTGGGCGGCTCTGGTTGCAAGCTCCACTACCTTGTCGTTCGGTTCCCTCAAAAAGACCGAACCGCCGCTGGTGACATTGGTACGCCAGTCTCTTTTGTTTGCTTTGCGTCCGTAGCATCCGACAAACTTCCCGTCCACGATATCCACACGGAAGTCGGTATTGTCATACTTGACAAACTTCTCTACATAGAAAAAGTAGAGATCCATCTGGTTCATGAAGGGCAGCAGCATATCCAGCGTTGCTTCGTTTTCTATCTTGGTAAGCCCTACGCCGCCCCACCCGTCCGTAGGCTTATAGACCATTTTGTTCCATTTTTTGATGATCTTTTTCAGCTGATGGGTATCATCCCGGTGGCAAAGCTTGAAACTCGGTGTCGCTATCCCATGCTGTCTCAACATAAATGAAGTCTGGAACTTGTCCTCTGTCAATGCAAATGCCTCATAGGTGTTGATCATCGGTATGACGCGGTTGAGCGCCTGGTATAAAAAAACCTGATACTGCGTCTGTTCCCCGGCATTATAGGAGAAGAAAAGATCAAGTTCGTCCACTTTGAGATCACCATAAAGGATATGCCCGTTCTTTGCGATCGCATGCCGCAGGTTGATATCCGTGACTGTTTTGATCTCCCTCTCTTTGAGCTTCTTGACGATCTTTTTCTGAATCACATTACCGCCGCTGTTGCTGTAAAGCCACATACCTATTTTACGACCCATTTTTACCCTCCTCGATGAATGCCAAATTGTACACTCTCTTACTAAAAAAATTTCCGAAAAACGGTAACAGGGTGATTGCCATTATGTAACCGGTTTATTACCGTTTTATATTAAAACATTTTCGGAAAAACAGAATAAAATCACCATGAAATGGAGCAACAGTGGGCCAACTCAATTTTGATGAACTCAAACAGATCATAGAGATCAACTCGTGGACCAGAAACAAGGAAGGGGTTGACAAAAACGGTGAAATTTTTGCTTCATGGATGGAAGCGATCGGGTATACGCTTAGCCGCTACAGCAGAGAGGGGATAGGAGACCACCTGCATTTCATAGCTCCTTCAAAAAAAGGGAAGAGGCTTCTGCTTCTGGGGCATCTTGACACGGTTTTCCCGCCCAACACCTTTGAAACATTCGGGGAGGATGAGGCGTGGATCTATGGGCCCGGAGTATGCGATATGAAGGGAGGCAACTATGTCGCACTCCAGGCACTCCGTAATATCCACAATAAATTCGGGGCGGTACGCAATATCGACTTTTTGCTGGTCAGTGATGAAGAGACCGGAAGTGATGACAGCAGGCATCTCTCGGCCAAACTCGCCGGGGAGTATGACTACTGTATGGTCTTTGAAGCAGCGGGAGCCAACGATGAAGTGGTAATCGGACGCAAAGGGGTGGGGACCTTCTTTGTCGATATCGAGGGAATCGCCGCCCATGCGGGGAACCATTACCGTGAGGGTGCCGATGCGAATCTTGAAGCGGCAGATAAACTGGCCAGGCTTGTCGCTTTGACCGATCTGGGAAAAGGGACTACCGTCAATGTAGGAAAGATCGAAGGGGGGATAGGTGCCAACACCATCTCACCGCATGCCAGACTCACCTTCGAACTTCGGTATACCGCCGCAGAGGAGAGGGACAGGGTCCTTGCAGAGATCAACCATATCGTGATGGAGTCTACAGTCACAGGTACCACAGCGACGCTTTCAGGAGGTATCCAAAGGGATGTGATGCAGCCTTCACCCGGGCAGCAGCGCTTCATAGAACAGATCAATACCCTCTGTCATATAGAACTCCCTACCGAAAAACGCGGAGGCGTGAGCGATGCCAATATCATCTCTTCCCAGGGCGTACCCACTATCGACGGGTGGGGGCCCTTCGGTGACGGGGACCATACCGTGCGCGAACGTGCCTCCAAAAAGAGCTTCAGTGAACGTATCGCGCTGGTCACAGAGATATTTGACCACTTCATGCAAGGAGAATTTCAGTAAGAAGGATTACAATTCAATTCAAAAAGGCACGCGATGCACAGTGATAAAAAAATCCTCTTTGTCTGTCTGGGCAATATCTGCAGATCCCCTCTGGCGGAAGGGGTTGCACAAAAACATATCGATGTAAAGCATCTGCCATTTTATGCAGAGTCAGCCGGTACAAGCAGCTGGCATGAGGGAGAAGCCCCCTGTCACAGCTCGATCAAAGTGGCTCAAAACTACGGCATCGATATCTCGCAGCAGCGTTCCCGTCCTGTCACCAGAGCGGATATCACCGCATTTGACTATGTGATTGCGATGGATGCCCAGAACCAGGCGGACCTGCGATCTTTCGGCTTTGAGAAGGTCTACAGACTCGGTGAGTTCGGAGGCTACCGGGGTGCGGATGTGCCCGATCCCTACTACTTCAAAGGCTTTGAGGGGTTTGAAAAGGTCTACGAGATGGTAGCGTGCTGCGTAGAAGACATTTTGTCACAGATAGAAAACAATCTACTATAAAAGGAGCAGAGATGTTGATCGATTTTAGGGAGAAGACAGCCGCAGAGAGATACTTTTTGATGGCAAAAAGCGTGGTGCCGCGCCCCATCGCATGGATCGCGACCCAGGGGAAGGTGCTCAACCTGGCACCCTTCTCCTACTTTACCCCGCTCTCTTCCGAGCCCCCGACCATGATCGTCTCGATCGGGCACCGTCCCGACGGCACGCCAAAAGATACCCTGAGAAACCTCCGGGATACAAAAAAATGTGTCATTGCCATCATCGATGAGGCACACTTTGAAGCGATGCATCTCAGCTCGAAGGATCTTGGACCTTTGGAGAGTGAAGCGGAAGCATTCGGTATCGCTACACGTAAGGTGATCGAGGGGTATCCTCCTATGCCCGAAGGGATCAAAGTGGCTTTTTTCTGCGACTATCTTCAGGAGGTTGCGCTGCCGGGATCCCAGACCATACCCGTGATCGTGGAGATCAAACATCTCTATCTGGATGACCAAATCATTACGGACAAAGAGAAGATCGATATCGCGTGTCATGCCATTGCAAGAGTCGGCAGAGGCTATGCCACGCTCGACTACTCACTAAAGACGCCTGATATCCCTTAGCCCGGCTGCTGCACTATGCCTGAGCGTCCGGGATCGGCCTGGTCAGCAGGTAACCGCCCAGGACGACAGGAATGACACCCACTACCTGACGAGGCTGCGGAACCTCGCCCAGATAAAGGTAGGCAAATATCAGCGTCATCACCGGCATCAGCCCCATCATCGCGCTCACCTTGGTAACCGAAGTACGATGCAGCGCTTCGATCCACAATATCTTCGAGCCGACATAGACCACCGTTCCGATGAGCAGGATATAGGGCAATGCCTCTTTCAGCATCTCCATGGAGACAGCAGGTTCAAAAAAACATGCCATCACCGCCACCACAGGCAGCCCCACGACGGTGCGGAATGCAAGGATCGTCTCGGAAGAGCAGTAGTTTCGGGCGCGTTTTTGATAGAGGTTTGCAACCGGTGCGATCGCTGCTGCCGCCAGGATCAGCAGGTCCCCCCGGTTGAAAGCCAGATCCTCCGGGAGCAGTATCACAACAGCCCCTGCCCCCATCACCAAGGCACCCCAAAGGTGCAGCCTGTGCATCTGTTCTTTTCCCAAAATATTGAAGTAGAGATAGGAAAAAAGCAGCTGAAGGAAGATGATCACCGCCATGTTTCCCGCGGTGGTATACCGCATCCCGATAAAGACCAGAACAAAAAGCGCTGTGATCCAGAAGGTCGTCCAGAGCAGGTCAGGATAGGCCTGCGCATTGCGAAGTTCGCCAAATCTCTCCCGGCGGTACATGATCAGCAAGAAGAATGCCAGTGCAACCACCAAAGAGTAGGTATAGGTATGCAATGCCCCCACATAGGCCATCGCCGAGATAGACAGGATAGGGAACCAGCTCTCAAAAAGTGCCGATCCTACCATCAACCATTCTCCTTCGCGCTCTTTTGTCATACGCTTCTCCGACTACAGATCTATCGCATATTTTTTCAGGATCTCAAGGTCTACCAGCTCAAGCATACGCTCATGGGTCGCATGGATAAAGATCTTCGGCGCCATCCCGTCGCGCAGCGCCTGTATAAAACGCGGCCCCGAAAGACACCAGCTCTGCCCGGGTTTCACCCCGGCAAAATTGTACTCGGGCATCGGCATGGAGAGATCATTGCCCACTTTTTTTGAATATGCCAGAAACTCCTCGGTCGCATAGATACAGACGGCATGATATCCGGGATTGTGCTCATCGGAAAAACAGGTACCGTCTCGATAAAATCCTGTCAGCGGCTTCAGGCTGCACGGTTCAAGAGGCTCGCCCAGTACATTCAATGCTTTACTCATGGTAGACTCCTTATCACTATTCAATCTGTTATACCCTCTTAGAGCTTAACTCTTAATAGATTTTGGGATAAAATACTTTCATGAATAGACTGCCCGCTTCATTGAGATACCTGGCTCCCAAAGAACAACTAAGTTACCTTCTTGCCATTATTGTTATCAGCTACCAGTTGATCGTTGGGCTGTATGATCTGTTCTACCTCTATGAAGTGACATTTGCACTGCTGCATTGGGTGTTTATGGCAGCACTGATCTATTTTACCTTGCATTATATAAAACACAAAAAGATACACTACAGTGCCTATGGAGTGCTTGACACAAGTTCCCTGTACTTTATTGCCCTGCTATATCTCAATGATTTTGCACTGAGCAGCTACTTCTTCCCCATCCTTTTGCCTATCGACAGTTACCTGATCCTCTCTTTCAAAGAGTCCACACGCTTTATCCTGCTGCATTACGCAGCAGTGACACTCGTTTCACTTTACGGCTACCTGGTCCTGGGGGTTGACTCTGCGGCTTTTGCTTTTATCCCGGTGAAGGTCTATCTCTTTATCGTCGTTTTTGTTATCCTTTTTGGCATGGTTTACCACCTGACGATCTCTGAAAACTATCAAATGCTTTTTGATGCCAATCAAAAAAAAGCGCTGGCACTCAGTGAAATACACCATCGCATCAAAAATAATCTACATGTTGTCTCTTCGATGCTGAGTATCAATAAGTTCGGAGCCGACCAACAGGCACTGAACAGTGTAGTGCTCGGAAGCACTGCACGTATCGAAGCGATCTCTCTGATCCATAAACTTCTTTACAGGCAAAAGGATTTTGCTTCGATAGACTTCGAGAGCTATGTAGATGAGTTAAGCAGCTATATCTTTCACTATAGTGATCAGCCTATCAGCCTTGAAAAAGAGATCGATCCTCTCCAGTTTTCCATCAAAACCATGCAGCACCTGGGTATCATACTGGCTGAGCTTTTAACGAACTCTGTCAAATATGCATTCAGCCAAACCACTGCCCCGAAGATCACCATCTCCCTTAAAGAAGATGGAGGTCTGCTGCATTTTATTTACCAGGATAACGGCATAGGATGTGATATCACAAAGCTCAACCACAAAAATGCACTGGGACTGGCTTTTATCAAAGCTTCAACAGAGTACCTTAAGGGAGAGCTATATATTGCGTGCGACGCCGGGCTCCGTTATGAGATACGCCTCGATCCCCTACTGAAGACACAGAGGTTCTAAGTTGATTACGATCGTCAAATACTTCAAATCCCTTCCCCTCAAAGCGCTTCTGGCACATCTTCTCTTCAGTTTTGCCGTGGTGCTCAATGCGGTAAGTGCCCTCTTTGACTTGACTTATGAGCGGTACAACTTTGCTTTCGTCCAGGGCACTGCAGTACTGCTCAACAGCCTGCTGCTGGTCCACTATCTCAAGTATCGCAATCTCCGTTTTGCAACCTTTGGACTCTCCATCATCTATTCGGTAGAGATGCAGCTGATCATGTACTTTGAGGAGTTTGCACTCTATAGTTACTTTTTTCCGCTTTTTCTACCGCTGATCGCCTACCTGACGCTCTCTTTGAAAGAGTCTACCATCATGACACTGATACACTACACCTCGGTGACCATACTCTCCCTCTATGCCTACTTTGTCTGGCAAGTGGAGTCTGAGATGTTTCAGGCATCTGTCATCTACGCTTATATCCTCAGTGCATGCTTTATCATCCTCTTTGGACTCTTTTATCATCTTACGATCGTAGATGCCTATTATAAGCTCTTTGACAACAATCTTAAGCATGAGCTGGCACTCGTTGAGATCTATCACCGGGTACGCAACAACCTCTCCCTCATCAGCAGCATGTTCGGAATGCAGATGCACTGCCATGACGAAAAGGATATCCAGTCGCTCATTGACAAGAACCGTACCCGTATCGAGACGATCGCCTCTATCCAGGATACCCTCTATCGGGAAGGGCAAAAAGAGAAGATCACTTTTGAACGTTATGTCGATGAACTGATCGATCACCTCCTCTCTCTGAGTGAACTTCCGATCAAGATAAAGATGAAGATCGACACACTCTGCTTTAATGCACAGGTGATGCAGCAGCTGGGTACCATTATCCATGAACTTGTCACAAACTCACTCAAATACGCATTTGATCCCAAAAGCAACAATATGCTCCAACTCACTTTTCATCTCAAAGATAACAAACTCCACTTTACCTACCGTGATAATGGCAAAGGATGTGAGATAGAGAAACTCGAACAAAGCCATTCTCTCGGTCTAGACCTTATCAAACTGACGGTCAAAGAGCTTGAAGGAGAGATCAGTTTTGAGAATGATGGAGGGTGTATCTGTCATATCACACTTCCTTCTTTTCATCTTGTGGCAAGTTAATCCCATACTAAGTGGCTTCTTTGTATATTTGCACCTATGAGAATATTACGAAGCATTAAAACCAACTGGGCCAGGACCTGCAGCTGCAAGGTCAGCCGGGTACGCTACCCAAAAAACGAAGAAGAGATCATTGCTCTGGTCAAAGAGGCCAACGCGCATGGGAAAAAACTCAAAGTCGTAGGGGGCGGTGACTCGTACAATGATATCTTCTGTCCCGAAGATGGAGGGATCCTGCTCTCCCTCAAAGCAATGGACCGGGTGCTGGAAGTGGACAAGAGACACAACCGGGTCACCTTTGAAGCGGGTATCATGATGCCCGACCTGATCAGGTACCTCAAAAAGGAGGGGCTCTCCCTCTCCAACCTCGGTACCAATATCTTCGACAACCTTGCAGGGGCCTGTTCGACAGGATACCATGGAAGCGGGATCAACTACGCCATCTTCAGCTCTTTTGTCACAGCCTTCGAGATCATCACACCTACCGGGGATAAAAAACGTATCGAAAAGGAGGATGAAGCGTTTGCGATCTATGCAGTGGGGCTTGGGGTGCTCGGTATCATCACCAAGATCACCCTGCAGTGTGAACCCTACTTCAAGCTGGAAGTGGTAGAAAAAAAGATGCCTTTTGAGCAGATCGAAGCGGAATTTGACCAGCTCCTGGCCGAAAATGACCACTTCAAGTTCATCTGGATCCCGCACACCAGAGACTTCATGGTCTGGCTGGGGAACCGTACCGACAAACCGCGTTCAAGCGCTTACAAAAAGTTTATGACCTACTTTGCCACCGGGCTGCTGATCAACAACCTTTTCCATGAGTTCCTGCTCTTCTTTGCCTCGTTCAGACGTTCGCTGGTCCCAAAGATCAACCGCCTGATGAGCCGCATCCTGCTTCCCGAACACAGCGAGAGTGTCTACGATGCACACTGGGCGTTTTTCCTTCCCCATCTGCTTAAGCAGGATGTCGTGGAGTATGCCTTTGATATCAAAGATACCTTCAAGGTCTTCAAAGAGGTGATCGCGATGATCGAAGAAAAGGGGATCTACGTAGACACCCCTGTGGAGGTACGCTTTGTCAAAGGTGACAACTACTGGATGAGCCCCTCGTACGGCATGGACAGCTGCTGGATCGGTACCAAGATACACTTCCCCTACTACAGGCATCCCGAGTATCAGCGTTACTTTACGGAGATTGACACGATCCTGCTTCGATACCGGGGACGCCCGCACTGGGGGAAACAGTTCCGCATTACCACCGGGGATTTTAAGCGTACCTACCCCAAATGGGATGCCTTCTGGCGCTATGCGGACCAGGAAGACCCGAACCGCATACTTCAAAACGGTTTTATCAGGAGACTGCGAGACCTGGAGGAGTAAAAATGTTTTTCATTCAATTTTATTGTTTGATTTTGCAATAAATAGCCTATAATTGTCTTATGAAAAGAGAGAAAAACACATGGACCCGGGCACTCAAAGCAGCCTTAGGCACACTCTACAGTATGACTCCCATGTTATTGGCAGTGATCGGTCTGGTGGGACTTTTTCAAACCTATATCACACCGGAGATGATCCACTCCTTTTTTACCGGTTCCGCACTCTATGACACGCTCATCGGGACGGTCACCGGAGCCATCTCTGTCGGTCAGCCTTTTATCAGCTATATCATCGGCGGCGGGCTGAGTCAGCAGGGGGTTTCGCTCTACGCCGTCACGGCGTTTATCCTCTCTTTTGTGACCCTAGGGGTGGTGCAGCTGCCGATGGAGTACACACTCTTTGGAATGCGATTCACGCTGGTGAGAAACCTGTTGAGCTTTCTCTTTTCAATACTCGTCTCTGTGATGACCGTATGGACGCTGGAGGTGCTGCTGTGACTGTCTCAGAAAGAGAAAAAAGCTTTGGCCGCATCCTGCTGCTGATCATCATCTCTTTATATCTTCTTGCCACACTCTTCGATCCGGCTTCTGCCGGTCAGGCGCTGATGAAGAGTCTTTCTGTGCTTAAAAACATTGCACCTGTATTGCTGATTGTGTTGTTCCTCATGACCCTTCTCTCTGCCTATATCCAGCCTCAAAAAATCTTCCATTATCTGGGCAGAAAGAGCGGGCTGAAAGGATGGGGGATCGCACTCGGCGGCGGGGTGTTGAGTCATGGACCCGACTATCTCTGGTATCCGATCCTCAGCGATCTGCGTGCGCGCGGAGTCAATGAGGGACTGATCGTCGCATTTTTCTATGCCCGATCGGTCAAAGTGCCCTGGCTGCCTATGATGGCGAGTTATTTCGGGATCGCTTTTACGGTGATATTGACCTTTTATATTTTACTCGCAGCAGTGATACAGGGGAAGATAGCAGAGAAGATCATTCCACCGCAATCAACCATCTAGCCGTCTTTTTTAAGGAGTCATTTGAGTACTTTACAGTGATTCTGCGACTATGTGATTGCGGAGGAGAATAACCACTTTGATTGGTTGGCTTCGAAAAGCACAGATAATCGAGGAGGGTGAGTTTGAAGCCAGTGGCACAAGAGGTTTTACATAAGGAGAAAAACATCTACTTCAAACTCATATATGATTATAGTTAAACATACTGATAATATGTTTAATATTTACATTCAATATGTAAATTAAATACACTTATGATGTAGTTATTTTACATAATATGTGTTTTTATACTCTAGACTCAAATCTCTTCAATATCGGAGACATCTTGGTAGTGTAAAATAATTTCTGTAAATTCCAGAATCAGCTATGATGACAAGAAAAAAAGGATCATAAAAGATGGAATTAAAAGGAAAAAAATTAGAGTTAGATTTAGAGGAGTTGATGCCCCTGTTGATGATCAATAAACAAGAGGCATTTCGCCAGATAGGAGAGAAACTTTTAAATTCAGTGTTGGAAAAAGAGTTTGAGAGTTTTATAGGTGCTTCTAAGCATGAGAGA